>CAJCCF010000637.1 GCA_903960845.1 uncultured Verrucomicrobiota bacterium
TAAACACATGTCTAGCATCTTGTAGGCATCGCCATGCTATGTGGCGTCCATTCCTCGATCCTGCTGAATCTGACCTCAATCTGCCATCAGAGCATGAACGGCAAACTCCATCCGTGCTGCACCCTGCATTGCGTCACGAACAATGGCAATCAGGGATCGAAAGATAAGTGCGCCGGGCACTCACGCCCGACGGGTGTCCACGGCAGGCGCTGTCACCATCATTTCAATCAATGCGCTCAGCAGATGCTCAGTGCCTTGGCAACAATGACGTCTGCCGTGGGCAACTGGATGGCCTCAAGTGGCGGGCTGTAGATGGCCGGGGCATCGAGGCTGTTCACGCGGAGCACGGGAGCATCGAGTTCATCGAACACCTTGGCCTGAATGGTGTAGGCGATCTGGGCTCCAATCCCGCAGAAGGGCTTGCCTTCCTCCACATAAATCGCGCGGTGCGTCTTGGCGACCGAGTTGAGAATCGTTTCCTCATCGAGCGGGCGGATGCTGCGCAGATCCACGACTTCGGCACTGATGCCGTGCTCTTCTTCGAGAATGCGGGCGGCGGCCAGGCAGGTGATCACCGCACGACCATGAGCGATGAGCGAGATGTCGGTGCCCTCGCGTTTGATGTCGGCGGTGCCGAGCGGGATAAACAGTTCGCCATTGGGAAGTTCGTCATTGGACGGCACCTCCCATGCCTCGCCATAAAGAACCGTGCTCTCCATGAACATGACGGGGTCATTGTCACGGATGGCTGCTTTCATGAGCCCCTTGGCATCATAGGCATTGCTCGGCACCACGCATTTCATGCCGGGGACATTGGCCATGATGTTTTCAGGCGTGTGGCTGTGGGTGGCTCCCACGCCGGTTCCGCCATTGGCAGGACCGCGAACCACGATCGGGCAGTTGATTTTACCACCCGACATGTAGCGGACCATGGCCGCGTTGTTCACGATCTGATCCCAGGCCACGGTGTAAAAGCTCCAGAACATCAACTCCATCACCGGACGCACCCCGAGCATGGAAGCACCGACGCCCATGCCGATGAAACCAGCCTCGCTGATCGGCGTGTCCACGAGACGCTTGTCACCCCATTTATCCCAGAGTCCCTGGGTCACTTTGTAGGCGCCGTTGTACTGGGCGACCTCCTCCCCCATGACCACAACCATCGGGTCGCGGGCTATTTCTTCATCGAGGGCTTCACGGATTGCGTCGCGGTAGGTGATTGAGCGGGACATTTGGGGGTAGAAAAAGAAGTCAGTCAGTCGGCGGCAGAGGCCCCGGAGTCAAGCGCGAGCATTCATGCCCCGGCAACCTGTTTCAGACTTCTTCCGCAGGCAGTGAACGTTTGATGTTGTTGATTGCACGGAGGTGGCTTTGACCGACGTTAGTTGAGACCCCCTTCAATGATTCCCACGGCATCAAGTCCCCCTCCCGTTTCACGCAGTCCGCTCGTCTGGCTGAGAAATAAGTTCTTTGCGGGCCTGGCGATCGCCCTGCCCTTGCTGATCACTTTTTGGATCGTCAACACCGGCTACCACCTCCTGCATGGCTGGAGTGTACCCACGCTGGATTTCATCGCGCGACTCATCAATGACATCGCGGAAACGACCGTGATTGACCCGGCCAGTGAAACCTTCAATCACATCGTCACATTCGTCGGCTTTCTGATTCCCGTTCTGGCGTTTGTTGCCCTGGGCATCATGGCCACCAACGTCCTCGGGGTGCGCGTCGTGACCGCCATGGACCGGCTGCTGCTCAGCGTGCCCATCGTCTCCTTTATTTACAAAACGCTCAAGCAGGTGATCGACGGTTTCAAAGGCCTGGGCGGACGGCAAAACTTCCGGCGCGTGGTCTATGTG
The DNA here is from genome assembly GCA_903960845.1 of uncultured Verrucomicrobiota bacterium. Taxonomy (GTDB): domain Bacteria; phylum Verrucomicrobiota; class Verrucomicrobiia; order Verrucomicrobiales; family Verrucomicrobiaceae; genus Prosthecobacter. Next base: position 1,857 of record CAJCCF010000637.1, read on the forward strand.
GACTATCCGGTGGGTGAAATGAAGATGCTGGGCTTTGTCACCGGCCAGTACCTGGACCCTCAGCAAAACAAGATTCTCGCGGCGGTTTTTGTGCCCGGTGCGCTGAACCCGATGACCGGTCTGCTGCTGGTGGTGCCGATTGAACTGGTCACCGACGCACCACTCACGGTGGAGGATGCCATGAAACTGATTTTCTCTGGCGGTCTTGTCGTGCCAACACGCCTGACAACGCCGGCGGCAAAACCCGACATCAGCCCCGCGCCAGCACCGGATGTCGCCGAGGAAACTGACGTCATCGACGAACCTCCCCTGCCCGTCGGCCTGCCGCGTGCCGAAGATTTCGACTCCGGAGATCCTGATCTCATGTCCATCAGCGAGCGTGAGGGAACCCAACTGCTCAGATCCCGCTCACCAGCCCGCCGGTTGCTGCGCGCGCTGCCCTGGAAACGCTGATCTACTTCAGCGTCTGCAACCACGCGACGAGATCCGCAAGACCTTGTGGCCCGATTGCCGCAGCGAGTCCTGGAGGCATCAGGGAATCCTTCAATTCCTCACGGCTGGCGATGCTGGCCTTCTTCACAGGCTGGGCGGCGCCACCGGCGATTTTGAGGGTCAGTTCATCGGCCGTCTCACTGATGACATAACCAATGATTTGTTGTTTTGTCTTCGTCGTCACGGTGACTCCGTTGAAGCTGTGTTCAATGGCGGCACTCGGATACAGCACGGCGCTGAAAAGGCCGTCGGGACTGAGCTTGTTGCCGATCTGGCTGAGATCGGGACCGAAATTGATGAACTGACCTTTGACCTGGTGACAGGCCACGCAGCCGGCCTGCATGAACATCTGCTGACCTTTGACGGCATCACCTTTCAGTTTCATGAGATCAGCCAGGGGCGGGAATTTTTCAGCGCCTAAAGCAGCGGGCAGCGGAATCTCTTTGGCAGCCTGATTGCGCAGTCCGGCATCGGTGCTGCGACTGAGGGCAAGCGCGGCGGTGGTGTGCATGGCCTTGGGCAGTTTGTTTTCGCCATGCCATTTGAGAATGGCTTTGCCGCCTTCACTGCTGAGTGCGAGCGCCTCAATGATGCTGCGACGCACGTCGTCGCGCTTCTCAGGCCAGAAGGCCTGGTTCAGCACGGCCACACTGGGGCGGTCACTGACCCTGCCGAGGGCCGTGACGAGTTTCTTCGCCTGCCCGACATCCGCCTTCTTGATGAAAGCCACCGCCCTGCCCGTGTTTGCCGCAAGCAATCGAGCCGCCGTGATGGCTTCAGCCGCGTCAGGATGTGCCGCGATGTAATCAGCGAGTTCCTGCTCGAACCCGGTCAAATTGAGCCGCTGAACAAGGTCGATGAACTCCGCCTTGCCGATGACAGGTTTTAGCAGCGCATCCAACCGCGCCTTGGCCTCGGGATTGGAGGCAATGGCACTGCGATCAAGCAATGCGGTGGAGGCGAGAGCGGTTGCGGCATCAGCTGTGAGGAAGATGGTCAAAGCGGCCTTGGCGACTTCTGCGGGGTATTTGGTTTGAAGGAGTTGGAGAGCGCGAAGTTTTCGAGAGATGGTTGGGTTTGGACTGTAACCCTTCGAACCATGGTAAATGATCGCCTCTTCAAGGCGCATTGCCGAAGTGATAACACGCCCTCGAACCACCAATTCTCCCATATTCCCAAGCGCGGATCCTTTTCTCCACGGGAGATCGGCCTCGTCTAACTGATCTAGGTCGCTGAGAGCTTTGTAGAGAGACTCCCACTTGTTATCTGCTCCTATACCAACAGCTTCGATGAAGAAGCGATCTTGTGGTTGATCACTCGCAGATGTCTCGCCAAGCAGGCGAGCGGCTTCAGCCGATTCATCAAATCGAAGCGCAATCGCCGCCTCGCGGCGAACTGCTGGCGATGCATCCCTAACAACCTTGGCGATGACCTCCCGCAGCATTTCGGGATGCTCTTGCTGCACGAGCTGGCGGGCGACACGGATGGCGGTGATGCGGATGTTGGGATCGCTGTCGGTGAGGGCCTTGGCCAGGCAGTCGGGCAGAGCCAGATCATGCGGATTGGGTTTATCGGCACCGGGATTGATCCGCTCCCATTCATGACCGGCGACCAGCCACAGCGCACGGGCGCGATGCTGAGGCAGTGCTTTGGCATCTTTGAACAGCTTGTGCAGTTCAGGCTCGGCTTCAGAGCCGATTTCTTCGAGCTTCTTCCACGCAAGATAACGCTGCTCTTCATTCGGCGATTTCAAGGCGGCCACCGCCCCTTCGGCGGTGTCTAACTTGAAACTTGGAACCTGAAACTTCTCCGCCGCTTTCGTCGTCACACGGAACAATCTCCCGCGTGTCACATCACCCATGCCATGTCCGCCGACGCCGGGATCATACCAGTCGGCGACGATCAATGAACCATCAGGAGCGACAGCGACATCGCTGGGGCGGAACCAGCGGTTCTTGGTGCCTTCGAGAACGTTGACGATCTCGGCTTTGTAACCGGCGCCATCGGGCTGGGTGATGTAGGCGCGCACAACATTCGGTCCGGCATCACAGTGAATTGGCTGCCCCTGAAAAATGCTGGGGAGAAGATCGCCTTCATAGACCTGCATGCCGGTGGGAGAGCCTGCTCCGGTTTGCAGCATGTTGGGGACCACGCCGGGATCATTTTGATGCCAGTGACGGAGCGGGATCTCGCTTTCCCAACCGATGCGTGGTGTCTGCCAGCCTGCGCCGGTCATTTCATCTTTGTAGCCGTAGTTGCCGAACTCCATGACGTAGTTGATGCGCACGCCTTTGTTGCCGTCGTCATCATTGTCCGACTGCCAGAGAGTGCCGAAGCTATCGACGGTGACTTCCCAGTTGTTGCGGAAATTCCAGGCCAGAAGTTCCACCTTGGAACCGTCAAGTTCGCAGCGGAAGATCATGCCTTCTTGATAGGGGAGGTTGTTTTGATTGGTGCATTTGACGCCGTGGATGTCGGTGATGAGCTCACCCTTGGCGTTGCAGAGCTGTTTGCCAGCATTGCCAAAATTAAAATAGAGACGGCCGTCCGGACCGAAGTGGAAGGCGTGGATGCCGTGGTCGTGCTGCGCGCCGCCGATCTTGGTGAACATGAGTTCTTTGCGGTCGGCCTTGTCATCGCCGTTGTCATCGATGAGCCAGAAGACTTCGTCGCCACATGAGATGAGAGCTTTGTTGCCGAGAACGCAGATGCCATGGGCGCTGTCCACATCACGACCCTGGTGGAAGACGGTGGATTTGTCGGCTTTGGCGTCACCATCGGTGTCTTCAAGGATGAGGATGCGGTCGCCCTCAGCGCGTTCGCCGCTGTGCTTGCGATAGTTGACGACCTCGCAGACCCAGACACGGCCGCGGTGGTCAATGTCGATGCTTGCGGGGCTCAGCATCATGGGCTCGCTGGCAAAGAGCTGCACCTTCAGTTCGGGATGCACATCGAGCTGTGCCGTCGCGGTTTCAGGTTCATGATTGGCGGTGTTGTTGTCACTGGCGGCGATGGGCCCCGGGTTCTCTGCGAACACAAGAAACTCGACACTGGTGCTGCCGCCCTGCCTGGTGCCTCCTTCATCGAGAGCGCCGCGGGCCTTGAGCCGCTTTGCGCCAGCCGGCAGGTTAAAGGCAATCACGCTATTGGCATGAGTGCCGATTCCATAAGGGATGGCCTGACCGGCGCTGCGGAGTTCCTTGCCACCGGCGTTGGCATTGACGCTCACATTGCCCCAGCCTGATTGAGCGGATTTCCATTCGATCTCGGTGAGTTTCTTCTCGCTGCCATCGGCAAGAATGAGTCGCGGCTCGGCCCAATCCGCCCAATCGGCGGTGAAGCCGTTGCCGCCATCCGTGACGACCAGGAAGAGCTCTTTGGCACCAGTGAGATCGACATCGATTTCGACACTGTGGTTGGGTGTCTTTTCAGTGACGAGTTTGGATTGGAAGAGAGCCTTCGGTGCTGCGGAGGCTAGAACTGGAACCAGGAGTGCGAGCAGGATGGTTTTCATATCAGAGAAACATACGGAGCAGAGTTGATTTTACGAGCAATGCTGGATTTAGCGCTCATTCCCGTCTTGCTCGAACGACAGGCGCTCTCTACCATCGCACCCACTTATGCCAAAAGCACTTCGTTTTCTCCTCTGGGTCGCCATCTCCGCACTGGGCGCCGGTTCCGTCGCTTTCTCGGCCTTTCACAAGGGCGAGACGATCAATGCGCTCTGGCTCGTGGTGGCCGGCATGTGCTCCTTCGCCGTGGCCTACCGGTTTTACAGCAAATGGCTGATGACCAAGGTGCTCGTTCTGGACAGCCAGCGCGCCACGCCAGCCCACACGAAAGAGGATGGCAAGGACTTCGTGCCCACCAACAAATGGGTGGTCTTCGGCCACCATTTCGCCGCCATTGCAGGCCCCGGGCCATTGGTCGGGCCGGTGCTGGCAGCACAGTTTGGTTACCTGCCGGGCATGTTGTGGATTCTCATCGGAGCCACGCTCGGCGGGGGCGTGCATGACTCCATCGTGATGTTTGCCTCCATCCGCCGCGGCGGAAAATCGGTGGGACAGATGCTGAAGGAGGAAGTCAATCCGGTCGTCGGTTTTGTGGCGATGATCTCCGTGCTTGCGATCATGACCATCCTGCTCGCGGTGCTTGGCTTGGTGGTCGTCAAAGCGCTGGCTGAAAGCCCATGGGGCCTCTTCACCATCGCCATGACCATCCCGCTGGCACTCATCATGGGCGTGGCTCACACCATCTTTAAAGTCAGCGTGCGCGACATCACCATTTTTGGCATCGCGGGTCTGCTGATCAGTGTCTGGGCGGGCAGCCAGCTCAAGGACTGGGGCATCGAGCACTTCTTCGATTACAAGGGGGAGACCATCGCCTGGTCGATCATGATCTACGGATTCGCGGCTTCCGTGCTGCCGGTCTGGATGCTTCTGGCACCGCGTGACTACCTCAGCACCTTCATGAAAATCGGAACGGTGGCCGTGCTGGCGGTCGTCGTGGTCTGGGTGGCTCCGGATCTGCAGATGCCGAAGCTCACCAAGTACATCGACGGCACCGGTCTCGTCTTCCTTGGGTCGGTGTTTCCGTTCGTCTTCATCACCATCGCCTGCGGGGCCATCTCCGGCTTCCACGCGCTGATTTCATCCGGCACCACACCGAAGTTGCTCGATCGTGAAGACTCGATCCGCAGCATCGCCTATGGAGCCATGGTGACGGAAATGCTCGTCGCACTCATGGCGCTTGTCGCCGCCTGCGCCCTGCAACCCGGCGAGTATTTTGCCATCAATGCCGGAGCCGCCAAAATCGTGCAGACCGACCCGTCGCAGGCGGCTGGCGTGACCCAGATGATCACCCAGGCAGGCTTCCCCGTCACCGTCGCCGGCATGGACAAACTGGCCGTCGACATTGGTGAAAAAACCATGTTTGGCCGCGTCGGCGGCGCACCGACCTTTGCGGTCGGCATGGCACAAATGTTTGCCCGCGCCTTTGGGCCCGGCTGGATGGCGTTCTGGTATCACTTCGCCATCATGTTTGAGGCGCTGTTTATCCTAACCACCATTGATGCAGGAACGCGGGTCGGACGCTTCATTCTTCAGGACTTCCTGGGCGGCATCTGGAAGCCGCTCGGCAACACCCGGAGCCTGCCCGCCAATGTCTTTGCCAGCGCTCTCCTGGTCGCCGCCTGGGGCTTCTTCCTCTATCAGGGCGTGGTCGATCCGCTCGGTGGCATCAACACGCTCTGGCCCCTGTTTGGCATCGCCAATCAGCTTCTGGCGGTCATCGCCTTCTGCCTTGGCACGACCATCCTCATCAAGATGGGCAAAGCGCGCTACATGGCGGTGACCCTGGCACCTCTCGCCCTGCTCATGAGCGCCACCTTCAGCGCGGGTTACATCAAACTTTTCGATGCCAATCCGAAGATGGGCTTCATCGCTGGCGCCAAGTTTTACGCCGCCAAAATCGCCGGTGGCGGCAACGAAAAAGAGATGAAGGAATGGGCCGCTCAACAGTTCAATTTCACCGTCGACACACTCGTCACCGCCTTCTTCCTCGGTGCCGTTGCCATCATCTTCCTTGGTTGCCTGCGCGAGTGGATCAAGCTGCTCAATGGCTCGAAAAAGGTGGTGCTGAACGAAGATCCCTACGTGTCCCTGCCGGATGCCGTGTGAGTTTTCCACCCGCTGCGCTGCTGCCCCGGCCCCCTGATTCGGCAGGTGGCCAGTCATGATCCATCCACCGTGACACGCCGCCAACTTCTCCTCCTTCTTGCTTCGGCGTCTGCACCCGCTCGCGCAGTTCAGCCATTGCCACTCAGCCGGACTTTCGTCGGCCCGGAGAAATTCCATGAGATCGTCACCCGCGCTGAGGCAGAGCACTGGAGCGGGCTGACGCTGTCTGAGCGTGTGTCCCGCTCGGCTCTGGCGATGCAAGGGACACCGTATGTGAGTTACACGCTGGAGATCGACGATCACATCGAGTCACCCTCAGTGAACTTTCATGGGCAGGACTGCTGGACGTTCTTTGAAACCGCACTCGCTCTTGGACGCATGTTTGGCCGGAGCAAATCACGCCATACCCCGGCCGATCTGCTGCGCGAGATCGAACTCACCCGCTACCGCGGCGGTGTGTGTCACGGCCATTATCTGGACCGCATTCACTACCTGGATGAATGGTTTCGCGACAATCACCGCCGCGGCCATGTGCGCGACATCACGCGTTCGCTTGGGGCCACCGTACCTCTTGAGGGACGCCGGATCGACGAAATGACGCTGCTTTGGAAAAGCTACCGTTACCTGAAAAACAACCCGGAACTCAGGCCCGGCATGGCAGCGATCGAGGCCGAATTGCAGAGACATGCGTTTCACTACCTCCCAAAACAATCCGTCCAAGCCATCGAGCCCGGACTGCAAAGCGGCGACATCATCGGCATCGTCACTCACCTGCCCCATGTTTACTGCAGTCACGCCGGTCTGGCGCTGCGCACCCGGGATGGCGTCTGCCACTTCATGCATGCCTCGGCGACCCAAAAGCGCGTCATGATCGACAAATCTGTTTCAGGCTACCTGAATGATTTCAAGAAACACGCCGGAATCGTGGTGGCACGCCCGCTCTAAGGCACGGCAGCTTCAAGCCTGATTTCTTGCGGCAAGGATTTTATCCGCCGCCACGGTCCGTGAAACAGACTTTCACTTTCCATTTCCATCCCATGCTGTCAGACTCAGCGCGCATGTTGTTTCTTGCCGAGATCGATCCCATACAAATCGCCATCATCGTGATCGCGATGCTGGGCAGCTTTGTCCAATGGATCTGGGGCCTGTACAAGCAGGGCCGCGAGGAAGCCGAGCGCCGCCGGGCGACTCCGGTGACTGAGGAAGAAAAAAAACTGCGTGAGCAGGCCTGGAAACGCCAGGTGCAGCAGCCTCCCGCGAAACCTGCACCGCGCCCGTCTCCAGCATCGACACCGCCAGTCAACGACCCCTGGTCTTCCGTTCGCGACATCTTTGAACAGGTTAAAAAAGACCTCGTTGCCGAGGCTCAAGCGCCCGCGCGACCTCAGCGCCCGGCACCAACGCCCGTGCCGCCGTTCAAGCGTCCAAACGCCGTGCGTGCCGAAACACCACCTCCGGCACCTCCCGTGAGCCTGCCCGCCGTGGAAACGGTCGCCAGGGTCGAAATCCCCCCGGCCCAGCCTCCGGCGAAAGCGGACGGACATGCTGTTTTACGCGGCATGTTGACCGATCAAAGTTCCATCAGGCAGGCAGTTTTGATGCGTGAAATTTTGGGACCGCCAAAAGCCTTGCAATCATCCGTGGACTCGGCATTCTAGTGGCCCTCTGCGAAAGCACACTTGCCGGTGTGGTGAAATGGTAGACGCGCTAGACTCAAAATCTTGTATCAGTAATGATGTGTCGGTTCGAGTCCGACCACCGGCACTCGTTGGAAATCAACGAGTTAAATAACAGAGGTACCCCCTCGGTTGACACCCCTCCCGGTGTCATGCATGACAAAATTATGACAAAATCGGGGGTTACCCCCCGGAAAAAGGGCAAACCTTTCATGCGGATCAAGTACGGCAGCGCCGTCGTGCCCATCTACAAGGCGCGCACCCGCAA
>CAJCCF010000638.1 GCA_903960845.1 uncultured Verrucomicrobiota bacterium
ACAAAAAAGCCGCACCTGTTTCCAGGTGCGGCTTGGGATTCTGAACCGGTGGGATGAGTCACCGGCTCAAAACGAAATCAGGCGTCCTTCTTCTTTTTCTTTGGAGCAGCGGTGAACTCTTCCTTGGAGAGCTTGCCGTCTTTATCCTTGTCCTTTTTGGCAAATGACTCTTCAGCCTTGGCTGCGTCCTTCTTGGCACCAGGGCTGGCAAGGAATTCTTCCTTGCTGATGGAGCCGTCGCTGTTGGCGTCGAGCTTGGCAAAAACCTTGGCTGGATCCATTTTTGGCTTTTCTTTCTTAGCGTCGCCTTCAGCGGCGTTAACGATGCTGGCCAGGGCCAGGACGGAGAGGATCGTGGTGATCGCTTTCATGATAGTTTCGATGTTATCTAGTTTGGGTTGAGCTTGGGGGTTTGGCAGAGTCCAAATCCCTGTGCGTCCCGTGAAACGTCGGTTTTGCCACACAGTTTCAAAAAATATTGATCTTCTTTCAAAGTGCCTCGCGTCACATTCTAGTCGGTCGATTCCTTTCTGATAAATCAGCGAACACCCGTAGGCCCCGCCTTGTCTGCCGTCATGCCTTCCATTAAAGCCACCTCGCGGCTGTAAAACATCTTCTTTGGCTACCAGCCCTCATCTTCCCCCTCGTGCCTGTCAAAGCCAAAGCTCAGAGCGTTGACCAAAGCGTGGCCCAGGTGCAAAAGCTCTCCGAGCAAGACAACCATCGAGAAGCGGCCAATCCCGGGAAAGCCGCGCTCGCGAAGCCGGATGCGAAGGGGGAACTGCTGGAGGTGACGGTCACAGCGCTAGGACAGCCGGAGCCGCTCAGGAGCACAAAGAGGTTACTGAGGCTGCGGTGAAGACGCACTTGAAGCAATGAGATGTTCTACATACTGCAGGTAGAGTCTTTCTCGAAACCTTACCCAACACTGACAGTCTCATTGATGGCCCTGTTTGTCAGAGGTCAGAGTCGCGAATGGAAGAACCGCAGACCCCTTAATTGGGTTACTCCATTGTTCATCTTGAGCACTGATCATCAGCCATGAGAGATATAGACGCTACAGTTTTGACACAGGGGAGCAGTTCCCATTTTTAGCCATGAATACCTCCTCAACCGGTCACCCACCCTTCGGAACAAAGCCCCACCAAACACCGCAGATCTCGCCACCTGAGCGAACGCTCAACGGTGAAGTTCCCGGCAGAGAGTCGACTCCCAGCGAAGTACTTCGAACCAAATTGCCTAAGTTGGTGCCCAGCGCGAGCACGGGCCCTTGCCTCGTCTATCTCTTTTCCCCGCCATGGGCAAAAACACCCATACGCATTCATCGCCCCGTCGTTGCTTGAGATTTGCCTGTCTGCCAGAGTCCAATGCTGACCTGGCCTGAACCGGTGATTGTTCAAATGCTCCTCGCGAAGCCGAAGCGTTTCAGGTTTTGTGGCTCTTCTTTCGAGCAGGATGCAGCCACATTCGATCAGTTGGTGATTGATTTTGTGCTATGTGACGAGCTTAGACTTGGATTGTCTACTCCCTTCCAAGATCAAGCCCTCTCATGCACCCGACACGACGCATTCTCATCACCGGAGCCAATGGAATTTTGGGCCTTGCCACGGCGAATTACTTTTTAGAGCGTGACAGGGACTGCCAGGTTTTTCTTGGCGTGCGGGAAAAGCGGGAGCGGGCGGAAGCGCTGGTGGGTGAATTTGCCGGACGGGCATTTCTTTGCCCGCTGGAAATCACCCGGGCTGAAGCTTGGACTGAAGCCCTGAGCCTGATCGAGGCGCAAGGCGGGCCGCTCAATGTGCTGATTAACAATGCGGGTTATCATGACGACGCCCTGCTGGCGACGATGACCCAGTCCCAATGGTCAGGCGTGCTTGAAGCGAACCTGAGCGCTGTCTTTCTCGGCTGCCAGGCGGTGATGAAGCCCATGATGATGCAGCGCTGGGGGCGCATCGTGAACGTGGCCTCACTCAGCGCGCTGCATTCACCCGCGGGTCAGGCGAACTACGCGGCGGCAAAGGCTGGCGTGCTGGGTCTAACCCAAAGTCTGGCCAAGGAGACGGCGCGTCTTGGCATCACGGTGAATGCCATCTGCCCGGGACATATCGAGGGAGCCCTGCCGCAAGAGTGGACCGAGGAGCAAATCAAAGTCGTGAAGCGTGAGACGCCCATGCGCCGCTTTGCCCGGCCTGATGAGATTGCTGCGGTGGTATTCTTCCTTGCCAGCGCGGAGGCGAGCTATATGACTGGCGCCTCGCTGAAACTGGATGGTGGCATGGTCTGACCGTTTCAGCCTCCCGTTTTCTTCACCCCACTTTCTAAAGAATGAACCTTCGTCAACGCATCAAAGAAGTCATGGCCAGCGAACTCATGCTGGAGATCAGCGTGGATGAGATCGCCGATGACGCAGCTCTCTTTGGCCCAAACGGCATCGGTCTCGACAGTGTGGATGCGCTGCAGCTCGTGGTGGCCATTGAAAAGCACTTCAAACTCAAGATCAGCGATCAATCCCAGGCACGCGAAATTCTGCAAAGCGTGGACAGCATTGCCAAGGCGATCGAAGCGGCAGGACTGGCGTAAAACCCAACGACCAGCACAAGCATGAAGAGAACCGCCCCGATTCTGCTGAAGCTGGCCATCACCTCGGGGTTGCTGTGGATGATCTTTCGCGAGCACCGATTCTCCATGGAGATATGGCCGCACCTACGGGCCATGTTCACGCACTGGGAATGGACGCTGGCAGGGCTGGCGTGTGTGGGCATCACCACCTGGCTCAGTGCTTTACGCTGGCAGATCCTGCTGCGCGGGCAGCACCAGCAAGTCTCCAGCCGCGAAGTGCTTCGAATCACCCTCACGAGTAATTTTTTCAACATCGCCTCCATCGGCGCGCTGGGTGGTGACACCTATCGCATTCTCGCCCTGATGACAAAGCCGGGTGCGCGCAAACTGCCACTGATGGTTTCGGTCATGCTTGATCACATGCTGGGCATGGTGGGTCTTGGCATCTTGTTTCTCTCCTGCCGCGTGGCCTTGATGGATCGTCTGGACAATCTCAGCCCCGAAGTGCAAGCCATCTTGCGTGGTTACGAGCTGTTCATGGGAGCCTCACTCATCATGACCCTGCTCTCGGTGATATCCTTCACACCAAAACTGTACAACTGGGGTGAGCATCGCTGGCCGCGGGTGCTGGGTTTCGAGCCGCTCAAAAAATTCGCCTCTGCCTGTGATGCCCTGCGGCGCGACTGGCGCGGCTCCCTTCTGGCCACAGGCATCTCGGTCCTGTTGTTTGTGTTTCACTTTCAGTCTTTCTACTGCGGTATTCATGCCGTGGGTGGAACTGCCCCAGTGCTGGAGTTTTTGGCAGCGATGCCGATCGTCGACACTGCGGCGGGTCTGCCTATCTCGGTATCGGGATTGGGTGTGCGTGAAAAGACCTTTGAAACACTCGTCCACGCACTGACCGGACTGCCGGGAGCCATGGCGGTTTCAGCCTCCCTTGCAGGCTGGTTGATGAGCATGGTCTGGGGTCTGATCGGTGGCCTGGTCTTCATCAGTGGATCACGCGCAACCTCGCTGGACCTTTCAACCGCAGAGGCAGGGACACCATGAGCTCACGCATCGCGATCACCCTCGGAGCCTCCTTCCTCGGCTACGCCACCCATGCCGGATTCATGGCGCGACTGCATGAACTGGGCGTGCGGCCTGTGAGTGTTGGCGGCTCTTCCGCCGGAGCGGTTGCAGCCGGACTTTATGCCGCAGGATTGCCTGCGGAAAGAATTCGCGAGATCGTTCTTTCCTGGAAGTTCCGGCGTTCCTTCATCAGCAGTACACCATGGTTGTGGCAATATTTGAGAAACACCTTTGCTGAATCTTATCCCGCGGTGTTCAAGCCTGATGCCGCCGCGGATTATCTGGAGACCATCCTTGGCGGGCAGCAGATTGATGAACTGCGTGATCCGACTTTCATGGCTGCCGTCAGTGACCTCGACACCCAGCAAAGCCATTTTCTGCAAACCGGCTCGCTGGCCCGGGCCATGGTCGCGAGTTGTTGTGTGCCCACTCTTTTTTCACCGCTCCGGCACGCAGGCATGAACTGTTTTGATGGCGGCGTGGCGCATGAGGCTCCGATTGATCCATGGCTGGAGGATGATTCAGTGGACACGATCATCATGCACCGTGTCTCCCACCCTTCGCAGCATTTCCCGAAGTTCCTTCCCTTCAATCTCTTCAATCTCACCGCCCAGGCTCATGCCTGCGCCAGTGAGCAACTGCTCCAATACCGCCTGCGGCTGGCAGCTCTGCATGGCAAAAAAGTGCTCATCACAGAGACGCTGCATGACCGCCCGTCCATGTTTTCAGGGAAACGAATGCCTGAGTTCTATGAGGCTGGCGCGCAGCAGGCCCAGCGCTTCTTTGATCAGGAATTGAAAGCTCTCATTGAGCCTCGAGCCTAGCGGCCAGAGCCTCCACCATGTCAGTCATGGGTTTGCTCGGGTTCGAATAGTCCGGGTATCTCGCGTCACGCACCATGGCCGGAGTGTAGCGCCAGTGTTTGTACATCCAGAGCCAGCACTCGGGATGCACGCGGATCACCTTCTCAAAGTGATCCCAGACACGCTGAGTGAGCACCGTCACATCATCCCCGGGCTTTGGCTGGATAGCTTCAAAGATCTGCACCTCGTAACGCCCGTCAGGCAGAGGCAGGCAGACGCCGGTCATGATGGAAAGCCCAAGCCTCCGCGCCAGTTCAACATGCAGCGTCGGCACACAGGTCTTCAGGCCAAAACAATCGATGACCGTTGAAGCCTTGCCTGGAGGCAGGTTCAAATCGGTGAGCAACCCCGCATGCCCCTGACGTTTCAACGATTTCATCAGCTTCAGCATCGCGCTCTCCTGCGAGATGAATTTGTGCCCTGAATTCTCCCGCAATTGTTTGAAGATCGCCGTGATGGCCGGGTTTTTGAAATCCTGCGCCACCACCGTGAACTCGATGCCGCGGAACCCCCAGATCAGGCTGACAAACTCAAAGTTGCCAAAGTGCGGTGTCACCCACACGGCCCCGGTGGCACGCGCCTTGGCTTCCGCTTCGGGATCATCCAGGCGAATGCTCACATGCTGCCGCCAATTCTCAGGCGTCAGCGCGGCGGACCAGAAGAGATCAAGAAAAGTGCGCGCGAAGTTTTGATACGAGCCCAGCGTGATCCTGCGAACTTCCTCCGTGCTCAGCTTCCCCTGAAACGCTGCGCGCAGGTTCTGCCGGGCCGTCCGCCGGCCGCGTGAATCGGCCAGGTAAGCCACCCACCCCACACTTCTGGCCAGCATCATCACCACCCGCCGGGGCAGTCGCGGCAGGAGCCAGGCGAAGCTGGCGACGATGGCGGTTTCGAAGAAATATCGGAGCTTTATCACGTTGGCAGTTGGTAGTTGGTAAAAAGTCGTTAGGGTGCAGACATGGCAGTGCCCAATTTGACGACCATTCTCAAGCGAATTCTGAAACAGCCGACCGCGCCGTTCCATGAGCATCATGTGCGTGCCGAGATCGAGGCCCTATTGAAAGACTGTCCGAACGTGAAGCTCAGGCGCGACAAGTTCGGCAACCTTCTGGCCACCTACAAGAAGGGCAAAGCCAAGAGTAAACCCACCTGGGTGCTCGGAGCACACATGGATCATCCCGGCTTTGTGCGCACTCCCGGCAGCAAGGATGAATGGCAATTCCTCGGCGGAGTTCCGCAACCTGAAGTCGATGCCGGAGTCAAAAGCGGCAAGCGTGGCAAACCGACGGGCGACCTCGCCACCTGGAACTTCCCGGTGAACATCACTTCTGAGAAGGTGGAAGCCACCGCCTGTGATGACCTCGTCGGCTGCGCCGTCATCATTGCCATTATGTGGGAGCTCTCCTCGCTGAATTTCAGCACCACCTTCCATGCCGCCTTCACCCGCGCTGAAGAAGTCGGCTTCCTCGGCGCCTGGCACATCGGCCAAAAGTGGCCATTCAGCAAAGACGCCGTCTTCCTTTCCATCGAAACAAGCCGTCCGGTCAATGGAGCCATCATGGGTGGCGGACCATGTGTTCGTGTCGGTGACCGCCTCTCCATCTTTGATAATGAGAGCACCGCCGTCATCATGACCACGGCCAAGGAACAGGGAATCCGTGTGCAGCGCTGCCTGCTTGATGCCGGTGCCTGCGAAGCCACCGCCATGCAGGCCTGCGGCCACCGCAGCGCCGGGGTCTCCATCCCTCTGGGCAACTATCACAACCTCGACTCGAACAAGAAGATCACGCCGGAGTATGTGATGATGAACGACGTCCGAGCCCTCATCGATCTCCTCAAAGCCCTCGTCGCCACCAAGCACGACGGCATCGGCGAGCGCAGCATCCGCGAGCGCGTGGAAATGCGCATGGAAGAGTACGCCCCGTATCTGAAGGCAGCCAAAAAACTGTTCAAGTAAGGTCGCCTTTTCCGGCCATCCAGCCGTCTTTCAGAGCCCCCGGGAAGCCGCAACAAACGGCGATCTCACATCGCTATACCCAAGCTCCGCAGTTGCGCAGAAGCCAGCCCTCGCCTTCTTCCGCGCCCCTATGAGCAGCGAGCAGCGCAAAGCATTCCCCTTTTCCGAGTTTGAACCGAAGTGGCAGGACGTGTGGGAGGCCGGAAAGGCCTTCCGCACACCGAACCCCGGCGATGCCGACTTCGATGCCTCGAAGCCCAAGTACTTCGTGCTCGACATGTTTCCGTATCCGAGCGGCGCAGGTTTGCACGTTGGCCATCCCGAAGGCTACACCGCCACCGACATCATCGGCCGCTTCAAGAAGATGAAGGGTTTCAATGTCCTGCACCCGATGGGTTGGGACGCATTCGGTCTGCCCGCCGAGCAGTATGCCATCAAGACCGGTCAGCATCCGCGCACGACGACGGAGAAAAACATCGAAGGCTTCCGTGGTCAGTTGAAGCGTCTCGGTTTCGCCTATGACTGGGACCGAGAGGTGAACACGACTGATCCAGGCTACTTCAAATGGACGCAGTGGATCTTCCTGAAACTCTACAACTCGTATGTGAATGCCGAGGGTAAAGCGCGCCCCATCGCCGAACTTGAAGCCCAGGGCCTGAGCCGTGAAGAGATCGACGCACGCCGTCTGGCCTATGTCAGCGAAGCCCCGGTGAACTGGTGTCAGGAACTCGGC
>CAJCCF010000639.1 GCA_903960845.1 uncultured Verrucomicrobiota bacterium
AGCATCTCACGCTGCATCCCGATGAGACGGAACTGATGGCGCGGATCGAATCGTATGAGCTGGCGTATCGCATGCAGACGGAGGCGATGAGCGTGGTCGATGTGGATCACGAGGACGCGGCGACGCGCGAGATGTATGGCCTGAATGATGCGCGCACGGCGGACTTTGGCCGCAAGTGCCTTATCACGCGCAAGCTGATCGAGAAGGGCGTGCGCTTCATCCAGCTCTACTCCGGCGGCGGTCACATCGAGGACACCTGGGACGGTCACAACGACTGCATCACGAACCACACGCTGCACGCGGGCGAGACGGACAAGCCCATCGCCGCGCTGATCGCCGATTTGAAACGCACGGGTTTGTGGGATGAAACGCTGCTCGTGTGGGGTGGTGAATTTGGCCGCACACCGACAAGTGAAGGCGTGGGCAAGCCGGGCCGCGATCACGACTGGCATGGCTTTTCCATGTGGATGGCGGGAGCCGGTGTGAAAGGCGGCCAGGCCATCGGTGCGACGGATGAGCTGGGCTTCAAAGCCGTGGAGGACCGCTGCCATGTCAGTGATCTGCACGCCACGATCCTGCATCTGATGGGCATCGATCACACGCGGCTCAGCTACCTGCACCAGGGATTGAATCAGCGGCTCACAGGCGTGGAGGAACGGCGGGTGGTCACCAAGGCGCTGGCGTAAATCGAGACTGCAGTCCGGGGGGCGGCATCGCCTGTTTCCGGCGCTGTTCACCGGACATTACCGCGCCAAAATGGAGCCCGGTGATCCTGATCTTGTCAGTGGCTACCCCTCAAGGACTCGAACCTTGAACAACAGAGTCAGAATCTGTTATGTTACCATTACACCAAGGGGTAGTGCGGTGGGGGGCGAACATACACGTTCCAGAGGGAGTGCAAGAAGTGTCTTGAGCTGTTCCGCAACTGAACGTCCGGCTACCGAGACGGGTCACAAGGGCTATCCCCCCCGCCATGCTTTACTCCAATTTAGACGCCCGCCTTAAAACCCGCACCCTGAGCGCCAGCTTTTTGCGGCGCTTGAAGCGCATCCGAGAGGCCAGCTTGAAGGCTGTGCGCGAGCGCACAAAACCAGCGCCAGACCGGCAGCAAAACGCCTGATGCCTGGATTTACCTGAGTCAGTCCTTCTTCCGTTTTTTGACCTTGGCCGCTTGAGGCTTGGTTTGTCCGGCATTCTTCACCACTTCCTCGGACTCGGGCACCCGGCCCTGGTCATTGGTTTCCTCGATCCATTGGGTCAGCACTCCGCGCAGACGCTCCAGCGCCTCCTGATGCTCGGGCTTGGACGACTGGGTCAGATTTTGGATCTCATGCGGATCGGACTGCATGTCGTAAAGCTCCTCTTCCGGCATCGTGGGCGCAGCGAGCACGGCCTGGGCGGGCGTCAGTTTATCCTGGGCTGCCAGTTCCTTGATGAGATTCCACACGGGGTACTGCTTCTCCTTGTAGGCATTGGCCTGGAGGAAAGGACGGTCCGGCGTGAAATTCCGAATGTAGCGGTAACGCACATCACGCACCGTGCGCAGACGGAAGACCGTCTCATCACAACGATCACGCGCCCCGAACACATACTGGCGGGCAGGCTCCGCATTCATCCCGAGAAACACCTGCCCCTGCATGCCGGCCGGCTTTGGCACACCGGCCAGATTTAAGGAGGTGGCGGTGAGATCGATCGACATCAGTAAGCGGTCGCTCACGCTGCCGCTGACGAATCCCCTGGGGGCCGCGAGAGCGGCAGGCCACTGCAGGATGAAGGGCACGTTCAGACCTTCCTCATAACAGAATTGTTTCCCGCGCACATGCGCCTGGCCGTTGTCGCCGACAAAGCAGATCACCGTGTTTTCCAGCAGACCATCACGCTTCAGCAGCTCCATCACCTTGCCAATCTTCCGGTCCAGTTCCGTGGCCGCATCCAGATACCCGGCCCAGTCTTTGCGCGTGATTTCATGGTCCGGATAATAGGGCGGGATCTCCACTTTCGCGGGATCGGCATGGGCGGGCGCATGAAAGGTGCGGTGCGTCTCCTGGAAGTTGAGCTGCGCGTAGAAAGGCTGATGCGCTTTGAGATCATCCCACTGATCAGAATCAAAGGGCTTCTCCGGCGGCAGGAAATTCCAGTCCGTTTTGCCCGCGCCCCTGAACCCGGCTTCGGCGGGCAGTTGCCGCACATTTGCCGTGAAGTAGCCCGCTTCCCGCATCCGCTCGCTGATCAGCTTCACATCCTTCGGCAGCGTGTAACCGTCATCGCGATGACTGCGGTGATTGTGCGCGCCGATGGTTGTCTGATACATGCCTGTGTTGAAAGCCGACCGGCTCGGCGAGCACACGGGAGCCGTCGTGTAATAGCGCGTGAACCGCATGCCCCGGGCCGCCATCGCATCCAGCACGGGGGTGGCGACCTCTTTGGTGCCATAGCATCCCAGATGCGGCCCGAAGTCCTCCGCAATCAGCCAGAGGATGTTGGGGCGCGGTGCTTCCGCCGAGGCAGTCAGGGTGAGCAGCAGGAAACCAAAAAGTCGAAGGGGAGACATATCCTGATGCTGCCAGAGACCACCCGCAGCTGACAAGCACAGATGTGATCATGAGCGCCGCAGCGGTCCGCGCAAAGGATGCCGCTGCCGGTAGAAGGGGGATCAAGGCCGCAGCGAAAACATAACCAATCGCATGGACAACGAGTTCACTACAGTCTGGAGTCCGACGGCAACTTCGATTCTTGCAGCCCTCAGTCTTGTGCTAGGCTCGCCTTCATGAAGCGCCTGATCTTCCTCCTGCTCGCCACCACCCTTCAAGCCGCCGACCCAGTCACGCTCAAACTCTGGGCCGATGGAGCGCCCGGCAAAATGCTGCCGCACTCCAAATTCACTGAAGATTTCATCCGCACCCGGGCCGGCAAGAGCACGGTCACCGACATCAGCGATCCGACCATGGTGGTCTATCGCCCGGAGAAACCCAATGGCACCAGCGTCATCGTCGCTCCCGGCGGTGCCTACATCTTCCTCTCCGCCATTCATGAAGGCACGCAGGTCTGTGAATGGCTGAACACCCTCGGCGTCACCGGTATTCTGCTGAACTACCGCACCCCCACTCGCGACGAAGCCGCCCCGCACGAAAAGCCCGTTCAAGATGCCGCCCGGGCCATCGCCCTCGTCCGTGAGCATGCCGGAGAGTGGAGCCTCGACCCCAATCGCGTCGGCCTGCTCGGCTTCAGCGCCGGCGGCAATCTGCTCGCCCGCATCGCCTGTGATCGCGGCACCAAAACCGATCTGCCCAACTTTGGCGTCATGATCTACGGCGGAGGTTTTCTGGACTCCAAAGACCCCGCCAAATTCAAGGAAGGCTTCAGCGTGCCCGCCGATGCCCCGCCCATGTTTCTCGCCTGCGCCCACGACGACGGCCAGAACCCCGTCGCCGCCACCCTCCTCTACCTCGAATACAAAAAGCAAAACCTGCCCGCCGAACTTCATCTCTTCACCAAAGGCGGCCACGGCTTCGGCATGAGGGATAACAAACAACCCATCAACGCCTGGCCCCGGCGATGCGCCGAATGGATGGGAGCCATGGGCTGGCTGCCAAAGGCTGAGTAATGGCTGAGTGATCCGGGGACTTCCGGCCGTTTCTTGAAGTCCTCATTTTATGTCCCTCCTCCGCCCGCTTCTCCTCACCTCACTCCTCATCAGTCCAGTCTTCGCCGCCGATGACTATGTGCCCGGACCGGATTCCAAACCGCAGCCGGGCGTGCCAAAGGGAGAGGTGTTGAAGTTTGAGTTCACCAAAAGCAAGATCTTCCCGGGCACGGTGCGGGACTACTGGGTGTATGTGCCGGCGCAGTACTCGCCGGACAAACCCGCCTGCGTGCATGTGAATCAGGACGGCATCCAGAATCAGGCGCCGGTGGTGTTTGACAATCTGATCGCGAAGAAGGAGATGCCGGTAACCATTGGTGTGTTCGTGATGCATGGACGTGTTCCTGCACGAGATGGCACCACGGCGCTGGACCGCTTCAATCGCAGCGTGGAATATGACGGACTCGGCGACAATTATGCGCGCTTCCTCATCGGGGAACTCCTGCCTGAAGTGGAAAAGCAAAAAACCAGTGATGGCCGCGCCATCCGCCTTTCCAGCAGCGGCAATGACCGCAGCATCGGCGGCAGCAGCAGCGGGGCGATTGCGGCCTTCACGGCGGCCTGGGAACGGCCGGAGGCGTTCAGCCGCGTCTTCAGCAGCATCGGCACCTATGTCGATCAGCGCGGCGGCAATGATTACCCGGTGATGATCCGCAAGTTTGAGCCGAAGGCGCTGCGCGTGTTCCTGCAGGACGGCAGCAATGACGCGAACGGCGTCGGCGGGAACTGGTTCCTCGCCAATCAGGAAATGCTCTCGGCTTTTGAGTTCGCCGGATACGAGGTCAACCATGTCTGGGGCGATGGCGGTCACAATGGCAAGCACGCGACCGCCATTTTCCCCGATGCGATGCGCTGGCTGTGGAAGGACTGGCCGAAGCCGGTAACCAAAGGTGTGGCATCCAAAGCGCCGGTCATGGAAGTGCTCGGTGCTGACTCGGAATGGCAGGTGGTGAGTGAAGGTCACGGCTTCACCGAAGGCCCGGCAGTGAATGCAAAGGGTGAAGTCTTCTTCACCGACATCCCCAACAGCCGCATCCACAAGATCGCGCTTGATGGCAAGGCGAGCATTTTTGCCGAGGACACCGGCAAGGCCAACGGCCTCATGTTCGGCCCCGATGGCCGTCTCTTCGCCTGCGCCAGCGGCAGAAAACAAATCGTGGCTTACGACGAGTCAGGCAAAGCCAGCGTGATCGCCAGCGACCTCGAATCCAACGACCTCTGCATCGCTTCAAACGGCAACATTTACGTCACCGATCCGCCGCACAAGCAGGTGTGGCTGATCACGCCCGGCGGCGATAAGCGCGTGGTGGATGCAAATGACAAGGGCGGTCTCGCCTTCCCCAATGGCGTGCGTTTGACGCCCGACCAGAGTCTGCTGCTGGTCACTGACATGCGCGGACAATTTGTTTGGAGTTACCACATTGAAGCAGATGGCACCCTCAGCGCAAAGCAGCCCTACCATCATCTGCGCCTGCCGGATGGCGTCATGGAGAGCGGGGCCGACGGCATGACTGTCGACACCAAGGGCCGTCTCTATGTCACCACGCATCTCGGTAT
This sequence comes from uncultured Verrucomicrobiota bacterium, assembly GCA_903960845.1. Taxonomy (GTDB): domain Bacteria; phylum Verrucomicrobiota; class Verrucomicrobiia; order Verrucomicrobiales; family Verrucomicrobiaceae; genus Prosthecobacter. The sequence continues at coordinate 5,201 of CAJCCF010000639.1, forward strand.
TCAATTCTGCGATCAGGCAGGCCGCGTGAACGGCATCATCGCCAAACCGCAGCGCAAATGGCTGGCAAACGCCGTCTTCGGCGGCGCAAACTTCGATGAACTCTACGTCTGCTGCTCCGACAAGGTCTACAAACGCAAAACAACCGCGAAAGGCCTGCGCTCGGCTGATGCTCCGATCAAGCCGGAGAAGCCAAGGCTGTAAGAATCGCTTCGCGGTTCAGGTTTCAGGTTTCTAGTTCCAAGACATTTGAAACTTCCGCACCCGTCCGGAACTTGAAACCTGAAACTTGAAACCTTTTCTCCATGAAGCCGCATGGCAGTCCCGGGGTCGGCTCCCAAGTCGATCATTGCTGGCAGGATGCGATGCGGAAGGGTGGTGATTGAATCAGCGCTTCCCTTTCCAAATGTCACGCATCAGAATTGCGGAAATGAAGAAAAAGCCGCCTTCAAAGACCTTCGTCAGGCCAACAAAACGTGGCGCGGGTTACCCTGCGCTGGTCAAAGCCATCTCCCTGGTGAACACCGAGATGGTCACCCGTGCGGCCACGGTGGTGAACCAGGCACTGGTGCTGCGGAACTGGATGGTCGGAGCCTACATCGTGGAATTCGAGCAAAACGGCGCAGACCGGGCGAAGTATGGGGCGCGGCTGTTGGAAACGCTGGCGGCGGATTTGAAGGCGAAGGGCGTGAAGGGACTGAGTTCCCGCACACTTCGGGACTGCGCGACGTTCTATTCGGTCTACCCTGGAATCCGGCAGCCAGCTGTTGCTGAATTCGGTGAACCGGGGACAAACCTGATTTTGCATCCACCGGTTGCAAAATTCGCGCTCAACAAAGCCGATCTGAATTTTGCATCCAGTGGATGCAAAATCCGTCAGCCGGTGGTTGGCGAATTACCCACCCCGCTGGAACCGGAGCAACTGGCCCGCATCTCCTGGGCGCATTTCCTTGAACTCATCCGTATGGACGATCCGTGGCAGCGGGCCTTCTATGAGAACGAGCTGCTGCGCGGCCATTGGTCGAAACGTCAGCTGCAACGCCAGATCGGCAGCCTGCTCTATGAGCGCACCGGCCTGTCGACGAACAAAAAGTCAGTCATCGAACGCGCGCGGAAGCAGGAGCCACGCGAGACCATCGCGGACATGCTGCGTGACCCCTACATCCTCGAGTTCACCGGGCTGGCGGACCTGCCGAGCTACTCCGAGAATGAGCTGGAATCGGCGCTGCTGGATCATTTGCAAAAGTTTCTGCTGGAGTTGGGGAAGGGCTTTTGCTTTGAGGCGCGGCAGTTCCGCATGACGGAAGGGCGGCGGCACCACCGGGTGGACTTGGTCTTCTACCACCGCATCCTGCGTTGCCATGTGCTCATTGATTTGAAAATCAGGACCTTCAAACCCGAGGATGCCGGGCAGATGAACTTCTATGTGAACTGGTGCAAAGCCAACATGATGCAGTCAGGCGACAATCCTCCCGTGGGCATCCTGCTGTGCAGTGATCGTGATGGAGCGGAGGTGGAGTTCGCCACGGCGGGGATGGACAACAAGCTCTTCGTCTCCCGCTACCTCAAGGCGCTGCCGAGCGCGGAACAATTGAAAGCCTTCCTGGAACGCGACCGTGCAGAGATCAAAGCCCTGACGAAACCGAGGCTGTAAGAATCGCTTCGCGGTTCAGGTTTCTAGTTCCGGGCCATTTGAGACTTCCAATCCCGCCCGGAACTTGAAACCTGAAACTTGAAACGTTTTCTCCATGAAGCCGATTCTCCTCACCCTGCTCGCCACCTCATCCCTTTTCGCCGCTGATCCGGCATCCATCGCGAAACAGGAATTGCCATCGCTCGTCTCGCTTTATCAGGACCTGCACGCGAATCCTGAACTCTCAATGCATGAGGTCGAAACCGCGGCGCGCATGGCCAAAGAACTGCGCGCCGCCGGTTTTGAAGTCACTGAGAAAGTGGGCGGCAACGGCCTTGTCGGCGTGCTCAGGAATGGTGAAGGCCCCGTGATCATGGTGCGCACCGATCTCGACGCGCTGCCGGTCAAGGAGCAAACGGGCGTGCCCTATGCGAGCACGAAGGTCGTGAAGGATGACCTGGGCCGCGAGGTGAATGTCATGCACGCCTGCGGCCATGACATTCACATGGCCAGCTTTGTCGGCACTGCCCGGGCTCTGGGCAGTCTGCGTGATCAATGGAAGGGCACCGTCGTCATGATCGGTCAGCACGCCGAGGAGCGCGTGCTCGGAGCGCGGTTGATGCTGCGCGCCGGCCTGTTCTCCAAATTCCCAAAACCCGACAAAGCCATCGCCCTCCACTGCGCCTCCGACATCGCGCACGGCACGATCGGCATCGTGGAGGGGTATGCGCTGGCCAATGTGGACACGGTCGAAGTCGTCGTGAAAGGCGTCGGTGGCCACGGCTCCATGCCGCATTTGTGCAAAGATCCGATCCTGCTCGCCTCGCAGATCGTGATCGCGCTGCAATCCATCGTCAGTCGTGAAGTGAAGCCGGGCGATCCGGCGGTCGTCACCGTCGGCAGCATTCACGGCGGCACCAAGAGCAACATCATCCCTGACGAAGTGCGCCTGCAGATCACGCTGCGCAGTTATCAGACCGACACGCGCACCAGGCTCGTCGAGTCCATCAAACGCATCGTCAAGGCACAGGCTGAGTCCGCCAACATGCCGGCCGACAAGATGCCCGAGGTCATCCTGGCCGAGGATCAGACGCCCGCGTTGTACAATCAACCCGCCCTCTGCACCGAAGTGCGCCGGCACATCAGCGGTGCCATCGGCGACGGCAATGTTCTCACCCGTGAGCCCGTCATGGGCGGTGAGGACTTTGCCGAATACGGTCTAACCAAAGAAAAAGTACCGCTCTGCATGTTCTGGCTCGGCACCCAGCCCCCCGCCGTCATTGCCGAGGCCAAAGCCAAAGGCACCACACTGCCATCCCTGCATTCGCCGTTTTTCAAGCCCATCCCGGGCCCCACGATCGAAACCGGCGTGAAGGCACTGACCTCCGCCGTCATCGGACTGATGAAGAAGTAAGTTCGGGTGCGTTTATTCCAGCGCATGAACGCCCCGCTCACCCGCCGCCACCTGATCAAATCACTGCCGCTTGCAGCCCTCGCTGGCAGTTTCCACATTCACGTCCGCTCACAGGAGGCAAAGAAGCTGTGGGCCACCGGAAACCCGGCGATCGACAAGCCGCGCGAAATTGCGCTCAGCCTGCTGAAGCCGACCCAGGCGCAGATCGAGCACGCATGGGAACTGCATTTCGGGTCGGTGGTTTTTGAGAGCTACGGCTTTGCCCCGCGCTGCGCCATTGATGCGGAAGCGATGAATGAGGCGGTCAAAGCAGGCGCCTCAGCCGCTGAACTCAGCGATCTGCGCGAGTCGATCTCCATGAACCGCAACGCGACGAATGAGCGCGAGCGCAAAGAATTTCTCGATGCCTTTCACGCGGCGGGCGTCACCTGCATCTTCCAAAACACCGGCGAGGAAGGCAGTGATCCGATGCGCCTCATCAAACGGCTCGCCCACTTCACCAAGGCGACGGATTTGATGAAGCCAGCGCTGTCAAAAGTCGTCACGGCGGAGGAGATCGTGGCGCTGAAGAAATCTGGGAACGTCGGCCTGTGCTTCACGACCAATGGCGTGCCGCTGATGATGGACTGGGAGAGCGTGCGGGATGAGCTGCGCTTCGTCAGCATCTTCCATGAACTCGGCGCGCGCATGATGCACCTGACCTACAATCGCCGGAACCCCATCGGCGATGGCGCGGGTGAACCGCACGATGGCGGGCTCAGTGACTTCGGTCATGCGGCGGTGGCAGAGATGAACAAGACCGGTGTCATCATCGACACGGCGCACAGCGGCTGGAAAACAGCCTTTGATGCCGCCAAAGCCTCCGCCAAACCCATGGTGGCCAGTCACACGACTTGTGCCTCACTTTACAAGCATTTCCGCGGCAAGCCGGATGAAACCATCAGGGCCATCTGCGACACGGACGGACTCGTGGGCATCTGCTGCATCTCACGCTTCCTCGGCGGCAAGGGCGACATCACCGCGCTGATGGATCATCTCGATCACATGATCACCAAGTTTGGTGCGAAGTATGCAGGCATCGGCTGTGACGTGGCCTACACCTCACGCTTCGACAAGGAGGAGCGCGCCAAACTCGTCAAAGCCCCCGGCGGCAGCGCTGATAAATGGGAGCATCTCTGGCCCAAGGACGACTACCAGACGACCATCGAAGCCGAGCAAAGCGTGGCCTGGTCCAACTGGCCGCTTTTCACCCTCGGCATGATCATGCGCGGCCACAGCGATGACGAGATCCGTCAAGTGCTCGGAGGCAACATGCTGCGCGTGCTGAAGGCAAACGTGGTTAGTTGATTTTGTTGTTCACTCGCAGGTGCCTCTGTGAGATAAACCGCCACGCCAACGATCGAACCTCACGCCATGAAACCACTCCTCGCACTTTTCCTCATCCTCACCGCTGCCGCGCCTGCGCGGGACAAGACTCTCGACATTTATTGGATCGACTCGGAGGGTGGCGGATCGACACTGATCGTGACACCCGAGGGTGAATCGGTGCTGGTGGACACGGGAAATCCGGGCGGGCGCGATCCGCAGCGGATCCAGAAGATCGCCACCGAGGTGGCCGGACTGACGAGAATCGATCATGTCGTCATCACCCACTTTCATGGCGACCATTTCGGCGGTCTGGCCGAGCTGGCGGCGCTGATGCCGGTCGGCACGCTCCATGACAAAGGCATCACCGAAGGCAGTCCGGATGGCAAAGCGCAGGATCTGCGCTGGACTCTGGCAAGCCGGCCGTATCGCGATGCGAAGGTGGGCAGGCGTGTCACGATCGCTGCGGGTGATGAGATACCGCTCAAGCAGACGGCCGGCGGCCCCGCGCTCAAGCTGCGTTGCCTCGGCGCCAACCAAAAGTTTGTCACGCCACCACCCGGGCAGCCGGAGAACCCGCTGAAAGGCTCAGTGCCGCCCAAAGCGCCTGACCCGAGCGACAATGCGAACAGCGTCGTGCTCGTCCTCGATTTTGGTGGCTTCCGCTTCTTTGACGGCGGTGACCTGACCTGGAATGCGGAAGAAAAACTGGTCTCACCACATAACCTCGCCGGCATTGTCGACCTGTATCAGGTGAACCATCACGGTCTCGACGTGAGCAACAACCCGATGCTCATCCACAGCATTCAGCCGACGGTTTCCGTGATGAACAACGGACCACGAAAGGGCACCAGCAAGTCAGCCATGGATGCACTGAAGGCCACGCCGACGATTCAGGCGATGTATCAGGTGCATGAAAATGTCCGCGATGACAAAGAGAACACGGCAGACAAGACGATGATCGCCAACCATGGCAATCCGGCGAATGCAGCGATGAAGACAGATCATGGCGACCCCGCTGCCGGATGCACCGCGCAGCACATCCACTGCAGCGTGAGTGCGGATGCGCTGAGCTACACCGTGGAGGTGCCTTCCACCGGGCACCGCCGCACCTTCAAGACGCGGGTGAAATAGCTCCGGCCGGAGTCGGATCTACTTTTTATCGTGCCGCTCAAACCAGTCGAGCACGTGCGTCAGCACATCCTCGCGATGCGGCAGTTGCTTGATCGGATGTCCCTCATCGGGGTAGATCACCATCTGCGTGTCCACACCGTTTTCCTTGAGCGCCCGGTGGAACATGCGACCCACCGCCACCGGGCAGCGCCGGAAGTTTTTCCTCCGCGGTGCGCCCAACCTTTGCAAAGCCAGCTCAGTGGCTGCCATGAACAGCGTGGAGCAAGATCACGAATCGCAGTGATTTCACCCGTGCCTGAGGCGGCGCCTGCAAACTCACCTCCGCACGCCGCCGCAACGCCACGGCTTTAAAGTGACTTGTTGATCGCGCAGCCAGGCAACTCGGCACCTTAAATCTCAATGGTGCGAAAACTCATGCACTTATCAGGTGCCGTCTTCCCGGTGACTCCATCGCAAAAATCCACTGGTTCAGTGCGCCCCCTTTTTGACACACCCTTTACAATAAATCATCCTTTCTTAGTGAAGGTTGCGCCTGCTATCCTCCTTGCATCATGAAAACGCTTGTCCTTGCTCTTCTCCTCACGCTAGCGGCCCGCGCCGAAAATGAAATCGGCTTCATCGAGCGCTTCGCCCTCGCCACCGACCGTGACAAAGCTCTCGCGGAACTCGTTCCAGGCTCCGTGGAGTATTACTTCTTCCATGCCCTGCATTATCAAAACATCCGCGACAAACCGCGCCTCAATGACATCCTCAACCAGTGGCGCAAACGGCAGCCAAACGAAAACGAGCAGCGTCGCATCATCGAAAACCGCGAGGCCATCCTCAACTACGAACGCGATCCGCAAGGCACCCTTAAATACCTCATCGAGCGCCTCGGCATCCGCCACGACCACCAGCAGGAGGTGCGCGACCAAAAGCCCGACCTGCCCACCAGCCTCGACCAGGCCCGCATCGCGCGTGAGGTGTTCCTCCGCGATACGCTGAACAATGACCGCGGCCTGCAATCGCTCAGCCAGGAAGCCCTCGCCGCTTTGATTCGCGATCAGGTGCCGCTCACGCCCGACCAGCGCCGCAGCGTCTTGCAAAAACTCCAGCGACCCGATGTGCCGAACCTCGTCCAGGCCATCATCGCCGATCTGCAAGCCGATCAGGCGCGCGGATTCGGCGATCTGCCCATTCATCGCGCTCTGCTGCCTGAGCAGCTTGACGAACTGCTGCGGACGTATCCGAACTGGCTCAGCCAACAGGCATTCGTGTACACCCGCCTGCGCAAATTGGCGCCATCCGCCGATGTGAGCCTCGAATACGACGCTGCCGAACGCGAAGCCTGGCTGGAGCGTGTCTGGGCCTTCGCGCAAAAGCTGCCAGAATCGCACAACACGCTCAAATCCCGCATCCTCTACCTGCGGCTCGATCACGATCGCAAAAAGGGCGTCCATGACCGCGACCGCTTCCTTGCCTACCTCAAATTCCCGCGTCAGCTTGACTACCTGAATCCCCGCTGGCTGCAGACCCGCCAATCCAACGCCTGGTGCGATCTCAATGCCGATCTCAGCGAGCCGCTGCTGAGCTCGCCGCCCATCGGCAACGACGAACCGCTCGTCCGCGAGTATTTCCTCCACCTATTCGCCACCGAGGCCAGACCTGACTCCGATCCACAGCAGCTTCTCGCCGCGTGGACCGAATTCGTGCGTGACACCTGGCTCAAGCCCGTGCTCGCCGAGGCGCTGATCGTCAACGGCATCGGCAATCCTGAGCGCTGGGCCTCGCTCATCACGCCCACCGCCTTCCAGCAGCTCAAAGACCGCGTGGACATCGAATTCCCCGCCACCAATGTTCAGCAGTTCCTGCCCGGCGACGACATCGCGTTCGATGTCGTTGTCAAAAACTCGCCAAAGCTCATCGTCAAAATCTTTGAGCTCAACACGCTCAACTTCTTCCAGACGCAGGGCCGCCAGCTCAACACCGACCTCAATCTCGACGGCCTCGTCGCCAACAGCGAGCAAACCCACGTCTTCGATGGAGGCCCCTTCACCCGCACCCGGCAGAGTTTCAAATTCCCCGATCTCAAAGGCAAACGCGGTGCGTGGATCATCGAGTTCATTGGTGGTGGTCGCAGCAGTCGCGCGCTCGTCCGCGTCGGTCAATGGCACGCGCTCCAGCAAACCGGCCCCGCTGGTGATCTGCTGCTCGTCCTCGACGAAAAAAACCAGCCCGTGCAGGACGCCGTCGCCTGGTTTGAAGGCCGCAAGCTGGTGCGTGATGAAAAACTTGGCCGCATCGTCGTGCCATTCACCAATCAGCCCGGCAGCAAGCCCCTCATCATCGGTGATGCCGCAGGCACCTTTGCCACGCTCACACAGTTCCAACATCATCAGGAAGACTACCGCCTCGACGCCCATTTTCACATTGAGCGCGAGCAACTTCTCGCCCGTCGCGAGGCCACGCTCGCCGTGCGCACCGCCTTGATGATCGGCGAAACGCACCTTGCCCCCGAACTGCTCACCGAACCGATTCTGACCATCACCAGCACCACCCACGACGGCATTTCCACAACTCGCGAAGTCAAAGACCTCAAGCTCAGCGCCGGCAGCGACCTCACGCACTCGCTTAGCGTTCCCGAGCGTCTCACGTCGCTCACCGTTGTCTTCACCGCCAAAGTCGATGTCCTCAGCACTGGCGGCACCAAGAAAGATCTCAGCGCCAGCCACACCTGGACGCTCAACGGCATCGACAAAACCGAGGCCGTCAATGACGGTCACCTCAGCACCTTCGACGGCCAGCGCACCTTCGAACTCCTCGGCAAAAACGGCGAACCCGTCGCCGACCAGCAAGTCCTGTTCACCTTCAAGCATCGCGAGTTTATCCGCTCCCAGGTCGTCCCGCTGCGCAGCGACGAGAAAGGCCGCGTGCATCTCGGCAAACTCGACCACATCGCCTCCGTCGCCGCCAAGATCCCCAACGGCCGCCAGACGCTCTGGCCCCTCGAAGACGCCGACACCACGCTCTCAACCACGATCCACGCCATCGCAGGCGAAGTGATCCGCATCCCAAAAAGTAGCAATAGCCTTCAGCTTGTTTCTCTGCTCTCCCAAACCGCCGGCACCTTCACCGCCGACCACAAACCCCTCCTCAAATCCGACAACGGATTCCTCACCATCACCGGTCTCACGCCCGGCGACTACTCGCTCCAACTCCCCGACCAGCCGCTCATCGACATCAAAGTCACCGCAGGCACCACCATCGGCGGCTGGGCACTCGGCAAGCACCGCCAGCTTGAACTCAAGGGCAACACACCGCTGCACATCGCCAGCGTCGAGAGCGACAAAGATTTCATCACCGTCAAACTCGCCCACAGCAGCCCCTTTGCGCGTGTCCATGTAGCCGCATCGCGTTTCGATCCCGGCAGCGGCCTCTTTGGCGGTCTCGGCGGCTTCACACGCTTCGGCGCGGCCTCCGGAACGCCAGCACGCAACCCGAACCTCTACTCCGCCGGCCGCGAGATCGGCGATGAATACCGCTACATCCTCGAGCGCCGCTACAACAAGATCTTCCCCGGCAACATGCTCACCCGCCCCGGCCTGCTGCTCAATCCGTGGGAGATTCGCAGCACCGATCTCGAAGCACTCGTGCAGCAGCACGGTCAGGGTGCCAGCAGCACACGCGGCGGGGCCGCGGCGATGGCCTATGGCCCCGTGCCCCAACCCGCGAATAAATCCAAGGCCCAGACTGGCCCGCAAGGCGGCACGAACCTCGATTTCATCGCCGATGCTGCACCCGCCATCTACAATCTCATCCCTGACAAAGACGGGGTCGTGCGCATCGAACGCAAGGCCCTCGGCGGCCGCCAGCACGTCCAAATCTTTGCCGAGGATTTGCAAAACGCCTCCTGGCGCACGCTCACGCTGCCAGAAGTGCCAACGAAATTCGCCGACCAGCGCCTCGCGCGAAATCTCGACCCTGTGAAACCTTTCACGCAAAAAAAGGAGATCACCGTGCTCGAAACCGGCAAGGCACTCACGCTTGCCGACATCCTCACCAGCCAACTCGAAACCTACGACACGCTCGGCAGCATCCACTCGTTGTTCACCACGCTCAGCGGCGACGCCAACCTCGCCAAGTTCGCCTTCATTCTGAACTGGCCCAAACTCACCGACGCCGAAAAGCGCGCAAAATATGGCGAGCATGCCTGCCATGAACTCAGCTTCTTCCTTTCCCGCAAAGACAAGCCCTTCTTCGACACCGTCATCAAGCCCTACCTAGCCCACAAGAAGGACAAGACCTTCATGGACGAGTTCCTGCTCGGCCTCGATCTCCAGAAACACCTCGAACCCTGGGCCTACGCCCGCCTCAACATCGTCGAGCGCATCCTGCTGGCCCAACACATCGAAACCGAAGCGCCAAACGCCGCACGGCATGTCCGTGAGCAGTGGGAAATGATCCCGCCGAATCCAGAGGAGGCCGACCGGCTGTTTGAAACCGCCTTGCGCGGCCGGGCGATGGAAATTCTTAAGGTGAGTGCTGGAGGATTGCTGGAGGTGCATGCCCAAAAGAGGAGCCGAGACAAGGGCGACTTGAATTTAGATGCCCCCCCATTGCCAGCATCCACGCCTGCGCCCATGGCCCCCGCGCTGGCGGCTGCGGATGGCTTCGCTGCGGATGGCGCTGCAGCAGCCGCCACCAGTCAAAGAGTCGGCACTTCCAGAGCCAACTCACTGCGACGCTCCATGACGGCGGATGAACTGGCAAAACTCCCGGCGCTCAAGGATCAGGAGGGCGACAAGAGGGAGATGAACAAAGGAATGAAGGAATTCGAAGACGATCGTCAAATGGCCTTGGGGAATGTTGTGGCGGGTAAAGATATGCTCGCACTCAGCAAGCAAGACGCGAACGGGAGGTCCTACTTTGGGCACACCGCAGCCACGGCCAACCGCGCTGCCATTCGCATCTTCTTCCGCAAGCTCGGCCCGACGAAGGAATGGGCGGAGAATCATTATTACAACCTGCGCATCACCGAACAGAACGCCGAACTCGTCACCGTGAACGCCTTCTGGCGTGATTATGCCGCCTGTGTGGCGGCAGGTTCGAAGAACGGTTTTGTTTCAGCGAACGTCGCCGAAGCCAGCCGTAACTTCACCGAGATGCTGCTCGTGCTCGCCGTGCTGGATCTGCCGTTTGAGGCGGCGAAACACACGACGAAAGCTGAAAATGGTCAATTCATCCTCACCGCAGGCGGACCGGTCATTTTGTATCACAAGGAGATCAAACCCGCCGCGACTGCGGACAACGCGCAGGGCCAGCTCCTCGTCTCGCAGAGCTTCTTCCGACATGGCGATCGCTATCGGCAGGAAGGGAACGAGAAGTTCGAAAAATACGTCAGCACCGAGTTCCTCACCGGCGTGACGTATGGCGCGAACATCGTCGTCACCAACCCCACAAGCAGCCCTGTGAAGGCTGTGGTGCTGCTGCAGGTCCCGCAGGGCGCGCTGCCAGTGCTCGGCAGCAAGGCCACCGACTCCAAGCAGGTGCGCCTGGAGCCTTACACGACTCAGACTTTTGAATACCACTTCTACTTCCCGCTCGTTCCGGCCAAAGCGGGCGTCAAGTTCGCGCACTTCCCCGTCAACGTCGCCACCATCGCCAGTGCCGCTGCCGCGAAGCCATTTGCATTCAATGTCGTGTCCAAACTCACCGAAGTGGACAAGGCGTCGTGGGATTACATCTCACAACACGGCAGCGACGCCGAGGTGTTCGCCTTCCTCGATCAAAACAACCTCGCAGGCATCGGCTTCGAGCGCATCGCCTGGCGCTGCCGCCAGAGTGTGGATTTTTACAAGAAGCTCATCGGCTTCATGAACCAGCATCACGTCATGGATCAGGCCGTGTTCAGCTACGCCTTCCTGCACAACGATGCTGCAACGCTGCGGACGTGGTTGAGGGCAGATGACGCCATCGACTTCGGCCCTTGTTTCGCCAGTACGCTGGTCACGCGTGATCCCATCGAGCTGCGCAGCTACGAGCACCTGGAATACTCGCCGCTGGTCAATCAGCGCGCCCATCGCGTCGGCAACGAGTGGCGCATCGCGAATCCAGCCGTGTTGCATGAATACACCAGCCTGCTCGGCATCCTCGCGCACAAGCCGCAGCTCGATGCCATGGACAGCATGAGCGTAACCTACTTCCTGTTCCTGCAAGACCGCGTCGAGGAAGCACTGGCCCGCTTCAAAGCCATCGACTCCACCAAGCTGCCCACCCGGCTCCAGCACGACTACTTCCAGTGCTACGCCGCCTTGTATGAGGGCAATCTCGCCGCTGCACGCGGACTCGCCGGCAAATACGCCGACCATTCCGTGCCGCGCTGGAAGACGCTGTTTGCCGAAGTATCCACGCAACTCGACGAGATCGAAGGCAAGGCAGGCAGGAACGAAAAAGGCGACCAACCCGACCGCGAGAAACAGCAGGCCGAACTCGCTGCCACCGAGCCATCATTTGAATTCAAAGTCGAAAACAAGACCATCGCCCTGAGCTGGAAAAACCTTCCCGAAATCACGCTGAACTATTACCTGATGGACCCCGAGTTCAGCTTCAGCAGCAATCCCTTCGTTAGCCAGGACTCCGGACGCTTCAGCATCATCAAGCCGAACAAGACCGCCACACAGATCCTGCCGAAGGACAGGACCACGCTCGATATCGCCCTGCCCGGCGAATTCACCAAAGCCAACGTGCTCGTCGAGCTCATCGGGGCCGGACAGCGCAAGACACAGGCCTACCACGCCAACACGCTCAAACTCACCCTCACCGAAAACTACGGCCGCCTCGAAACCCGCGACGCCGCCACAGACAAACCGCTGCCGAAGGCCTATGTGAAGGTGTATGCCAAGCTGAACAATGGCACTGTCCGCTTCTTCAGAGACGGCTACACCGACCTGCGCGGACGCTTCGATTACGCCAGCCTGAACGCACCAGAAAACGCCGCTGGTCAGCCCACGCCCTATGAAGCCTCCCCCGCCAATGGCCTTGACTACCAGATGCTCAAACCCACGGAACTGGACAAGGTTGAAAAACTTTCCCTGCTCATCCTGAGTGACACACTTGGCGCCACAGTGAGGGAAGTGAATCCGCCCGGACGGTGATCAGAAATGAAGAGAACCGATCATGTCGTCATCACACACGTTCATGGCGACCGTTTTTTGGCGGTCCGGCCGGAGTCGGATCTACTTTTTGTCGTGCCGCTCAAACCAGTCGAGCACGCGCGTCAGCACATCCTCACGATGCGGCAGTTGCTTGATCGGATGGCCCTCATCGGGGTAGATCACCATCTGCGTGTCCACACCGTTTTCCTTGAGCGCCCGGTGGAACATGCGACCCATCGCCACAGGGCAGCGCCGGTCGTTGAGTGAATGCAGGATGAGCGTGGGGGTTCGCACCTTGCTGGCAAAGGTGAGCGGACTGTGAGCACGCATGCGCTCCGGCACGTCCCAAGGCATGCCGCTCATGTCGTGCTCGGTCCAGCTTTGCAGATCGCTGAGATGCCACATGACATTGAGATCCGTGACGGCGTTCTGCGCCACCGCAGCGCGGAACTGCGTGGTCTGGCCGACCAGCCATGAGGTCATGTAACCGCCGTAGCTGACACCGTAAACGAACTGACGCTCGCGATCGGCGATGCCTGCTTTCACGAGAAAATCAATGCCGGTAAGGATGTCCTTCATGTCACCGCCGCCGAAGTCGTTGTGATCGGCATCCAGGAATTTCAGGCCGTAGCCGGTGGAACCGCGAAAGTTCGGCTGGAAGACGGCATAACCACGAGTGGCGAAAAACTGCGTGTCAAAACCACCGCCGCCGGTCGCCCGGTGATGCGGGCCGCCATGGGGCATGACCAGAAGCTTGAAAGGCGGCTTGGCGACGGATGCGGGCGGCCTGGTCAGCACGCCTTCGATTTCCAGACCGTCGAAGCTAGACCAATGGATGACCTCATCATCGGCATGGAGACGTTTGCCTAGCCCCGGATTGCCCGCAGGGATCAAGCGGCTGCGCGCCGGAGCCGGTGGTGCCGGGTCTTCGATCGCCTGCGGCCCGGCATCGAGATTCACCGCCTGTGGCAGATTTTTCACACCGCTGATGGCATTGAACCACACGCGCTGACGGTCACGCCAGCACTGATCCGGCAGCGGCGTCGTGGGCGCGAGATGTGGCGGCTTGTCAGCGCCCTTGCCGTGATGATCAAAAACCAGATGTGATGTCGCGGCTTGTGAATGGAGGTCCACGACCATGAGATTGAAGACATCCATGTGCGGGCCTTTGAAGCGCGGTGAACTCAGGCACACGAGCCGCCTGCCATCCGGCGCGATGCGCGGCGAGAACTCCGGACCGGGTCCGAACGTGAGCTGCTCGATGTGTTTGTCCCGGATGGTGATCTTCCACAGATCGTAATTGTGATTCACGCTGTAACGCGCGGATTCCTGCTCGGCGTTGCGGTTCGCATGGCAGACGATGAAGGTGCCATCAGGCGACCATTGCGGGTCGCCATACCAGAAGTCGCCGGGCGTGAGCCGGGTGATCTTTGCGGCCGCCACATCAGCCGGAGACTCAGACAGATCGGCCACCCAGATTTGCGCGGGACCGTAACCTTCGTAGCCTTCGCCCTGATCCTCGCGCACCACGATGACGTTGTTTTTTATTTCAGCCTCGGTGCGCGGATCCAGTCCCTCATCGGCCACAAACAGCAGGCGTTTGCCATCGGATGAAAAAGCCACGCGACCATAAAACTTGTCAGTGATCACGCGGCCATACGGCTTGCCTTTACCACCCAGCGGGATGGCGCTGCCACCGGTCACCGGCATGAGCCAGATGTCCACCGCCGGGTCCGTGTAGGGCGGCACGGGTTGAAAGGCTGGCGTGCCACCGGCAAAGGGGCGCGTGGAGAGAATCAGCAGCCACTTGCCATCGGGTGACAGGGTCAGCGATAACACATCAGGCTCACCCGCTTCGACCGCGCCGGCTTTTCCATCGGCATCCACTTTCCACAGCGACTGCTTTAAACTGCGCGTCGCCTGATCCACGCGCTGGCGGATGTAGAAGGCAGTCTTCCCATCGCCCAGCGTCACGACATCCAGAGCGGCATCAGTCTGGTAAAGATCGGCGATCTGCGGCGGCTGCAATTCTTCAGCCAGGGCAGCGGCACAACCGGCGAGAGCGATCCAGAGGGTGAGTTTCATGGGAAATGCAATCAGCGCGATGTGGCCAGATTTTTGCGAATCACGGGAGCGAGCCACTTGGCGGTCTCATCAGCGATGACGTTGTAGCCCGCGATGTTCGGATGACGGTCGCCAGTCCAGCCGGGGAGATGGCCGAAGATGCCGTCGAGGCGATTGTCGAGCACAACGACTTTTGGATCGGCCTCGGGCTGGATGTAGGGCGTGGCAAAAGCGCGGAGATTCTCAGGTATTTTGGCCAGCGAGAAGCGGCGGTAATTGAGCATGTCGGGGCCTTTTTTCAGCTCGGTGAGGTAGCGTGGAGCGATGTCAAAGAGCGGGAGTTTTTCATCGGCAGCGACCTGCTTGATCAGCGCGTTGATGTCGGCATGCAGATTGTCGAGCGCATACGGGATGGAAGTCATTGGGATGAGCATCGCTTTCGGGTGATCCTTGCGCAGCCGGGCGAGCAGCTCGCGGAAGTCTTTTGGAAAGGCGGTTTTGAAGTCCTTGATCTTGGCCTGGTCATTGAGGCCGTAGCGGATGAAAATGTAATCGGCCTGCGGCTTGGACTTCACGGCTTTGTCATAGCGCGTGTCGAGCAACCGGCGGATGAACTCGCCGCTGACGCCCTCGTTATAAACATCCGCCGGAGGCAGATCGGGCTGCGCGGCGAGCAGGATGCGCAGCGTGTCTTCGAGTTGCGGCTCGTCGGGCGCGAGCCTTTTCGGGATGCCCGCCTCGGTGGTGCTGTCGCCGAGCAGGATGATTTGCAGGCGCTTTTTACCGGCGGTGGCGGCGCTGAAAGCAAAGGGCTGGCCGCCAATCATCTGATCGGAGGTGATCGTGGGGCAGATGCGCTTTTCCACATGCTGGATGAACAGCTCCGTGCCGCGTGTGTGACTGACGAAAGGCCAGCGTGCCGGATTGTACATCGTGTCGGTCATGTCACGCATGAGCACGACGTGCCTGCCATTCTTGGCCATCTGGCGCAGCCCGAAGGGACGGCCGGAGACGCACATGTTAAGGTGCACGCCCATGAGGATGACGTTGTCGATGTTGCGCGCTTCCAGGAGGTTCCAGATCTCGACGCCGGAGTCACTGATCGCATCTTTGGATTGATCAATGCGCAGCACGTCGATCTGCCTTGTCCACGGCGCCTTGGGATTGAGTCCCTTGGCTGACAGTTGATTAGCCCAGGCCGCGTGTTCGGCGGCATCGTCATCCTCGCCCCCATCGGTTTGGTCGATGGGATAAACCGCCTGCTCTTCGGCCGGGATTTGTTTGCACCAGTCGGCGATTTTGTCGGGCAGGCGTGCGGCAGCCGGAGCGGACTTGGCGCGCTCGCGTCCCGGAGTTCCTTCATACGGCTTCATGCAGCTGCTCGGCGCGTGAATGATGAACACACCCTCTTTGCGCGCCTTTTCCAGCACCTCATTCATGCGCGGCGCCATCTCGCCCTCGCGGGTGACGGCGTTTTTGCAGTGATGCAGATCCCACATGTCGCAGACGATGATGGCCGTCCTGGATGGCAGCCAGGCTTCCTTGATCTGCGTGGCCCTGCCGGATGGCGCGCGGGATTGCAGACTGAACGTGAGTGGTGTGTCCGCGGCGAGCGCTGACAGCGTGAGGGCGAGGAACAGGGCGAGTGTTTTCATGTCTTATCGGGAGAGTTTTTGGTGCAGTTCGTGGACTTTCGTGACGATGCGATCCTCGACGGATTCAGCCCAGCCGGCGGCGGCTTCATAACCGCCCTCCTTGAGGACGCGCAGGCTGGGAACGTACCCGGTGTAGTCGTTGGAGTATCCGGCAACCCACACGCCTGCCGCACCGGCAAACTCGCGTTTGAACCGCAGTGAATAATCGACCACGACCTCGCTGCCGAGCGTGATGAAAGTCAGATCGTTGCCGAGCTTGATCACCTGCACCGGATAGGGATGCGGTTCACGACCCGGCTTGGCGTAATCGAGGATGATCTCTTCATACGCGGCGCGGATGGGCCCGGCGACGGGCCGCGGATTCACCACGAGAGCCATTTCGACGGCATTGGAAAGCGAGCGTCCATGCTGCATGGAGAGCTCGAGGTCGGTGACACCGGGGACGACGTCGCTGCGGCGCGGATACGGATTCTGATCGGCACCGCAGCCCATCAGGAACAGCGCGGTGAAACCGGGCCGGTGCTCTTGAAGGTATCCCTGCGCGAAACCGGCGTAGTCGCCGCAGTAATTGTAGAAACCAAGGCTGGTGTTGTGGCAGGCATAACCAAAAAGAGTGGCACGCAGGGTGCCGTCAGGCGCCTCGACACGCAGCGCGGGCACTTCGTGATCCACGGGGCCGTCCGGATTAGGTGCTTTTTTCGCGTTCGGATGGTCCGGCGGCAGGGTGTAGTCGCGGCGGCGGTTCATGGCAAAGCCGCAGCGCGCCTTGTTCCAGGTGAGACGTGCCGGCTGCCCTTCAGCGAGCGCTTTGCCGATGATGCCGACAATGTCATTCTGCAGCTTCTGGGTGTAGTCCCAGGAGTCTTTGGCTTTTGGATTATTCTTGTCCGCTTCCGTCAGCGGTGTCGTGCGCAGCGACGGTCCGCTGTGCGTGTGCGAGGCGTTCATGACGAGGTTGGCCTGCGGCAGTTTGAACTCCTTCTCCGCCCGCTCCGCCACCGCATGACGCATCGCCTGCGGCACACCGATGAGATCGAGCGTGACAAAAACGAGCTTGTTGCCCTGCTCATCCTGCAAGGCGAGCGCCTTGGCAAACAGGTCCTGAACCTTCCCAACGGCAGGCGTTTTGCGCGAGGCGTAGCCGGCCATGAACAGCATTTTCTGCGGCGTCACATTGGCGACGGCGACACCGGCTTTCCAGTTTGCCGGAACCTGCGGAGCGACCGATTTCGGCGGCGCCGGAGCCGGCAGCGGCGTGGCGCCTGGCGGTGCGGCGAAAGCGGTGGTGGCGGCTAGAACAACGGTGATGATTCCACGGAGTGACATGCGCAAACTACGCGAGCTGTTGCGTTGTTTGTTCACCGACACTTTTCACCACATGCGACTCGCCTCTGTTCTCACCCCTCTTGATGATCATCATCTGAAGCTCGCGGCTCAATGCGGCGTGGAGGAAATCACGGTGCGCTATCCGGGGCAGAGGCTTGAAGATTTGCTGCTGATGAAGGCGCGGATCGGGCAGTACGGTTTGAAACTCGGCATTGTGGAAGGCTATCTGCCCATTGAAAAAATCAAACTTGGCCGCGATGACGATGGCTCCGACATGGCGGCGATGAAGCTGTTGCTGCAGCACATGAGCGAAGCGGAGGTGCCTCTGCTTTGTTACAATTTCATGGCAGGCACCGACTGGGTGCGGACGCGGGTGCATGTGAAAGAACGCGGTGGTGCGCGGGTGACCGCCTTTGACCTGAAGGAAGCGCAGCAGGCGATGTCCCTGAGCGCCACGGCAAGTCGGATTGGCAGCGAGACCATCAGCGCGGAGGCGCTGTGGACTCATGTGGAACGGATGCTGGGCGAGTTGGTGCCGCTGGCGGAGAAGTATGGCATCACGCTGGTGATGCATCCCGACGATCCGCCGCTGATGGAGTTTGCCGGCAAGGCGCGCATCATGAACAGCGTGGAAAATTTTGAGCGGCTCATGCGCTGTGTTCCGAGCAGGCACAACGCGATTTGCTTCTGCCAGGGTACCTTTGCCGCGATGGGGGTGGACATCCCAGCGACGATCCGCCGGTTGGGATCACACATCCGCTATGTGCATTTCCGCGACGTGCGTGGCAACGCGGAGGCCTTTGCCGAGACGTTTCATGACAATGGTCCGACCGACATGGTCGCGGCGATGGCTGCCTATCGCGAGACCGGCTTCAACGGGCCGATGCGTCCGGATCATGTGCCGCAGCTTGATGGTGAGGAAGACGGCGAGCCGGGCTACACGATGATGGGCCGGCTCTTTGCCTATGGTTACATGCGCGGCCTGATGCAGTCGGTGCAGTCCCTGGTCCCGGCACCCTGCTAAAGCTTCGCCTTCATCCAGCTGTAAAAGCTCGCGCCGATCTGGGCGTAGCCGACGGCATTGGGGTGCACGCCGTTGTTGTTCGGATAGCCATCGACCGGATCAAGATTGAGCTCGGTGGGCACGAGATAGATGCCTTCCTTTTCGCGGTTGGACAGGCGCTTGAGCATGATCTGGACCAGGCGGTGCTGGATGCGTTTCCAGCCCCAGCGCGGGTATTTGTCTTTGTAGTTCGCGGTGAAACCTTCCTGACGTGCATTGGGCGGCGTGGTCAGGCCGACGGCGAGCATGGCTTTCGGTGCGGCCTTGTGAAACTCGGCGAGGAGCTTGTCGGCATGGTCGAGCACGGCGTTGATCATGACATCGGGCTTGTTGGGATCAGCACCAAAACAGTCGTTGATGCCGAGCAGGAAGGTCACGACGTCGGGCGGCTGGTTGCCGCAGTCCTCGCGGAAGTAGCGGGCGAGATCGAAGACACCGGTTTTGCCATCCTTGCCCGGGAAGATGAAGGGGCTGGTGGATTTGCGGGCGAG
>CAJCCF010000640.1 GCA_903960845.1 uncultured Verrucomicrobiota bacterium
GGCTTTGATGGCGTCTTCACCGCTGAGATACTTGAGCAGGAGAACAAAGCTGACGACCTGATCGGTCAGGGGCAATTCCATGGCGGACTCAATGAGTGGGGCGCCTTCCGTCTGCGGTTTTTTGGCGTCAAAAGCGAGCAATTTGACCATGCCCTCACCGGAGGGGACGAAGGAGTAGCCATTCAGGAGAAGGCTCTTTTCGATGAACATGATGGCTTTTTCCTTTGGCAGTTCACCCGTGGTCTCGATGGAGACGGTGGCCTGTTCGGCATTGGCGTCGCGGATAATTTTAAGCCCGGTCAGATCTTCATAGACCAGCAGGATCTGGGATAGCGGCGTGTTGGGGAATTGCAATTCGACTCCGCCATCTTCCTTGATGGCATCTTCGGGCTTCATTGCAGGCTTCGCATTGGCGTCGGTGGCGTTGTCGCCAACTTTTGCGGCAGCAGTCCCGCCTGTTGGATTGGGGCGCGGTACATTGACGGCGGGGGCTACTCCCGGGCGTGCACTTGGTGCTGGCCGGTTGAAGGGCATGGCACCGGGATTGGGTGGCGGATAGTTGGCAGGTTTTGTCTTCGGCTGCTGAGGGATCTGTGCCTGAGCAGTGAAGACCAGCAAACTGATTGCGATGAGGGCAAGGCGTGTGATGCGGTGCATGATTAAAATTGGGGAGAGCACCTTGGGATCAGGGCTGGGCCGGAATGACGGGTGCGGGGATCAATTGACGGCGGCGCGAGACGATGGGCAGTGTCGTGCCTGGAGTGGTGGAGACGCCTGGCTGAACGATGCCTGGCTGAACGATGCCCGGCTGGCTAATCATATTACCGCCACCCACGGATACAGAGGCTGCGGCACCTGGAGTGAACTGCGGGTTTGTCGGTTGGGCGGAGACACCGCCGGGAAGACCCGGAGCATTGAAAACGCGTCCGCCTGCCGAGGTTGTGCCGGGCCTGTTCAGCGGAGGCTGGCCTGGACGACTGCCTCCAGCGCCACCTTGTTGAATCCCCGGA
Organism: uncultured Verrucomicrobiota bacterium; assembly: GCA_903960845.1. GTDB lineage: Bacteria > Verrucomicrobiota > Verrucomicrobiia > Verrucomicrobiales > Verrucomicrobiaceae > Prosthecobacter. Next base: position 1,011 of record CAJCCF010000640.1, read on the forward strand.
GAGCCTGGAGACCCGGGCGCGTGGACTGAACCAGGGGCACCGGGAGAGCCTGGTGCTCCTCCTGCCGGGCGCATGGTGTTGTTGATTGTTAGGGCCTGCGGGGCGGCGGCGGTGTCGTCGTATTTGATTTCGGCCTCTTTGGTGCCTTTGGCGATGACGGCGGAGGCCTCATTGCGATTGCGATTGAAGTTGGCTTTCACCAGCCTGAACTCGGCGTCCGGTTTGGCATCGTTTGAAATGTGCTTGAACTCGTTCGTCTGCTTGTTGCGGAGACTGATGCGGATTTTGCCTTTGTTATTAAACATGCCTGCAAGAACATAGTCCTGAGCCCAATCAACGGTTTGGGGCCCATCTGGCGCTTTAGTGACAAGCAAAAACGGATTCTTGTCCCAGGTGCTTTGGTAGCGTGAGATGTCGTAGATGGAGGGAATGACGGCTTCCTTTTCAACTGCGGATGGCTCAGCGGGAGGGGCTGCCGGGGGCTCTGCGGCAGGCGTTTCAGCCGTCGCTTCAGCCGGTGTCCCGGCGGTTGGTGGAGCATCAGTCACCGCTACAGGTTCCTGGGCGCTGAGAAAACTCAGATAGCACATCAGAAGAGAGATGAATTTGAAAAGTGTTTTCATGACGGTGGCAGTCTGAACCATTTCTGGACGTTCATGTTCACGATGATTTCAGCCTTATCTTCCTCATTCGGCGTGATGGTCATGGCCGGGACGGTGATGAATCCTGTGGGTTGCTGAAGGTCGTAAAGCCACTGAAGCACGGGCTTCATCTCACCGCGCACTTCAAGCGTCACATTGGCGGAAATCAGGCCTGGTCGTTCGCTCGGTTCGGTGGGCTGCTTCAGGGGAACCTTAACGCCATGCTTGGTGGCCAGTTCATCCACGAGATTGAGAACCGAGGTGGTCGCCTCACCGGCCTTGGTATAGACAGGCTGTTTCTCGCTGAGCCATGAGGAGCGTTGATCCCAAAACTCTTTCCTGGTCAACAATTCATCCGCCTCGGCACGGCGGGTTTCCATCTCCATGGCGCGCGTGTCCACGCGCTGCTTCCAGGTTTTGAGTTTCGTCAGACCAATGAAAGCGATGCCGCCAATGAGGACGACGCCGAGGGCAAGAGCGAGACGCTGTTCGTTGGCTTTCATTTCTGAGCTACCTCCGTCGTTTCTGCGTTCTCGGCTTCGACGGGTCGCGCCTCGGCGCGGAAGGTGGCGCGGCCATCAGGCAGGCTGGTGGGCTGCGGGAATTCCCATTTCCAGCGTTGGAAAGCCGGGGCTGCGACGAGTTTGTCGCGGAACTCAATGCCATGTCCAAGTGAGGAGGCTTCACCATCAAGCACGATGCCGTCCTGCCTGATCTCAAAACGCGTGAGGCGTATGCCTTCAGGGGGCAGCAGGATGACGAGTTGATGGATGCTTTCGATTGGATAGGTATCAGGAGTCAGCGCCGGGAGCAGATCATCCCAGGCGGCCTTGGCATCGCGAATGGCAACCAATTCCGGCTCGAGATTTTTAAGCCTGGTTTCTTCGGCGATGACGCTGCGTTCACGCATCAGCACACGCGCAGCAAAGGCTCCAAGCGCGGCAACAAGGACAAAGGCAAAAGCCGCGGCGCCCATGATCATCATGCGGCGTTGCTGGCGCTCGTGGCGGTAGTGGACCACAGGTGGCGGCACCATGCGCGAAACTTCAGTGGGAGCCTGAGGCGGAAACTCACGTCTCAGAACAACAGGCAAATCGACAGCTTCACGGAAGGTTTCAGGAATCACGTCATGATCTTCATCAGGACTGGTGATGCAAAGGGTCTCAAGATTTGGCTGCAGGCCGGCAAGTTCAAGCGAGGCCAGGATGCAGCGAATCTCCGCAGCTGCATCGGCATCAAGAGTGTGCGCGGCCAGGGCCTGACAATGCATGGGGGCGCCGTGATCATGAGGGATGGCAATCACCCAGTTTTCGGCTTCACGCCAGATCGAGACTTCACCCGGAGTGAGGTGCTTAAAGGCCACGGATGGAGCAAACTTGGCATCATTGCCACTGCCCAGAACGGGTGTGGGGAGCGGGGCTACCTGGACAAAGACGGATGCACGCTGATCACGCTCGTCCTGGCCGAGTTGGTGCATTTCAAAGTTGTGCGTGTCGGCGATCTCGGTGCCTAGACCAGCGGCCTCCAGTTCCAATTGTGCCGCAGATTCACGCCGCGCAGCGTCGACGCCCTGCAAACGCATGGGAACACTGACCACGCATCGTGCCGGCAGCGCAATCCATCCGGCTCCACCCCAGCCTTTGTTTTCCAATTCTCCTGGCACAGCCTGACCCGACTTCATGCGCCATGCACGGAAACCCTCCTCGTGGGGGATGAGCATGACTTCGTCGGCGTGTTTCATGTAGCAGGATGTTGGGCAGGGGGCTGGCGATCTTAAAGAGAGGCTGACAAAGCGCAAGGCGGGAGACAGAGAGATACGGGGGACAGTTCAAAATCGAAATGACAATTGTTGAATACCGGAAAAGGTCGCATCCCGGCAAAATCGTCATTCGACATTTGTCATTCGTCATTTCCTATGACCCTGCCCGATGCCGCAAGAACACGCCACCCGACAGACCTTCCACAATGAACTGTGGAGATCGCTGCCGTCCGGAGTGCTTGATGCCATGTCATCCACGTTCGGGATGCTCATCGCGGTGCGTGTGTTTCATCTCGGGCATGTGGAAAAATCCATTTTCCTCAGTGCCACCAGTGGCGGTCTGATCACGAGTCTGTTTGTGGTGCCACTGCTGCTCAAGGCACGCAGCAGCATCGCACAGACCGCAGCCATGGTGCAAATGCTTGGCGGAGCGTGCATGGCCATGTCGGCGCTTTTCCCGCGTTCACCCTGGGTCTTCATCATCGGGCTTAGCCTTGGTCTCTTTTGCTTTTCGATGCAGATCCCGCTGCTGACGCAAATTTACCGTCTGAATTATCCGGAGTCACAGCGTGGCCGGTTGTATTCCATCACCGGCGTCTCACGGGCGGGCTCGGCTGTGGTGTTTGGCCTGTTTGGCGGTTGGCTGCTGGGCCTGCGATTGGAGAATTACACCTGGCTGCTGTGGTGCTTCGCTGCCAGCGGGTTCCTGTCCGGCTGGTGGACTTACGGTCTGCCTGATGCGGAATGGGATTCCGGAGAGCCAACCAACGCTCGTCTCTGGTCGGCCCTGCGCTGGGTGCGTGATGACCGTGATTTCCGCACCCTGCTCATTTCCTGGATGATGATGGGCATCGGTAATCTGGTGGCCTTCTGTCTTTTTGTGGAGTTCCTCGCCAATCCGAAGCATGGCATCAACCTGCCTGAGCGCACTGTTGCCTGGATTACCGGCGTGGTGCCGGTGGTGCTAAGAATGCTCTGCTCCTACCCTTGGGGGCTCATTTATGATCGCGTTGGATTGTTCAAGGTGCGCTCGATTTTGAATGTCATTTTTGCCGTGGCTATCGTGACTTTCTTCATGGGGCACAACGTCGTCACCTGGAGCATCGGCATGGCCCTTTGGGGAGTGGCAAATGCCGGGGGCAATGTGACTTGGGGACTTTGGGTGACCAAACTGGCCCCGAAACATGCGGTGGCCGAGTACATGAGTGTGCATTCTTTTCTCACCGGCGTGCGCGGACTGCTGGCTCCGCCTTTGGCCTTTGCCGCGATCACGGTCATGTCCTTTCAAACGCTCAGCCTCATCTGCGGCGCCGCCATTCTGAGCGCCAGTGCTTTTATCACCGTGCGTGCCCGGAGCAGCGATGCGGAGACGGTGAGGCGCCTGGGGCCAAGTGAGCGGATGTGAGGGATTTGGCGATGATACTGAGTCGCTGGCTTATTGGCCGGTTGTTGAACATTTTAACATCTAGGATTGTTAAAATGTTAACATTTGCTAAATAAGTCGAATAACTTCATGTCCGCCAACAGCTATCGTTTGAACAGTCGTGAGCGTGCCTCGCAGCAGATGGAGAAATCAAAGCCTGCCAATGTTCGCCGGCACCCGGTCGTGCAGCAGCATCATCAGGTGAAGCGTTTTAAAGGTTGGCTGGCTGCTTTGATCCTGCTGCCCTTGGGGCTGATCACGGCCATGACGCTCGGCGAATTGCTGTTTTGGGCGCTGACCCGGTTGGATTTTTGGCGCTCCGAGCAGTTTCTCTTTTTCACGCTTGGCGGGGTCGCCTGGGGAATGGCTCATGTCATCGGATGGCGCCCGATGCATCTGTATGTGCTGAGTCATGAATTGAGCCATCTCATCGTGGCCCGTGCCTTTGGGGGAAAGATCATCAGTTGGAAAGTCACCGCCCAAGGTGGCTATGTGGAGACCAATAAGACCAACACGTGGATCACTCTGGCTCCCTATTTGCTGCCCTTCTACTCGATGGTGGTGGTGCTGGTTTTCGGTCTTGTGGGCATGTTCTGGCATCTGCAGGAGGTGCGCAGTGTTTCAATCGGTTCATTTGTCGTGAATTTGCGGCCCGTTTGGATCTTCTATGTCCTGCTCGGGTTGACGTGGTGGTTTCACATCACCTACACACTGAAGACGGTTTTCATTCACCAGAGTGATTTGGAGCGAAACGGGGAATTCTTTTCCATGGCGCTGATCTTTTTGATCAACATCGCACTCATCGTGCTGCTTTTTCTTGCCGCTTCTCCCGCTCCGGGATTTGGATTGTTGGAGGTGGGCCGCTGCTGGATGGGGATGGCCGACTGGCTCATGGATCTGGTGCTTGGCAGGTTTTGGTGATCCTTGTGGGACGGACTTTTGGCGCATCCGATGTGTGAAGCCCTGCCGGCAGGAATAACGCGTCACACTTCCTGCTGGCACCTCACGCATCAGTCGCCACCATGAGAGGCTGCATGGATACTCCTGACATTGTTTTAACCGTCACCCAACTCACGCGTGAAATTCGTGAGGTGCTGGAGGGGCACATCGGTTCTGTGCGGGTGGAGGGGGAAATCAGCAATCACCGGCTGCAATCCAGCGGACACCAATATTTCACCCTGAAGGATGCCGGCGCGCAGTTGTCCTGTGTCATGTTTCGCGGTTCTGCCACGCGCAGTGGCGTGCGATTGACTGACGGCGCGCAGATTCAGGTTTTTGGGGACATCTCGGTCTATGAGCAGCGCGGCCAGTACCAGATGGTGGTCAAGCAGGTGCAGATGAAAGGGCAGGGTAGTCTCCAAGCACGTTTTGAGGCCTTGAAAAAGAAGCTCTTTGAGGAGGGCCTTTTTGATCAGGACTACAAGCAGGCGATTCCCAAATTTCCGAGGGTTGTCGCTCTGGTCACTTCTCCCACGGGCGCAGCAATCCAGGACATGCTCAACATCCTGACCCGCCGTGCGCCATGGGTCCGCGTGATGGTGTTTCCAGTGCGGGTTCAGGGGCAGGGAGTGGAGCGTGAAACCATTCGCGCCATAGAGGTGCTGAATGCCGCCGCGCAATTCGGCCTGCCCCGACCTGACACCATTGTGATTGGTCGCGGCGGTGGCAGCATCGAGGACATGTGGGCCTACAATGAGGAGTCGCTGGCGCGTGCCATTTTCACATCGCGCATCCCGATCATCTCCGCTGTCGGCCATGAGATCGATTTCAGCATTGCCGACTTTGTTGCTGATTTGCGCGCACCGACACCGAGTGCTGCGGCTGAATTGCTGGCTCCTGATGTGGCAGAATTGCGGCGCTATTTTGATTCCACTTCACGGACTCTGGAAGCCCGGGTGCAAACGATTCTGGAGCATCATGAGCGAGTGCTCGATCTTACGGCGAAAGGCACCTTGATGCACGAACCCGAGCGCCAGATTCAGCAGGCGGAGCAGAGTGTTGATGATGCCGAGTCACGGCTGACCGGCAGTGTTCGCGAGCAACTCAGAGGGTTGTCTGATCAGGTCACCGAACAGCAGCAGGTGCTCATGCGGCATCATCCGCGTGTCATGATTTCGGAAGCAGCGCACCGCGTGCAAAGCAGCGCGGAAAAGATCCGTCAAGTGCTGGAACACCGGCTCGTCAGACTGGAGGATCGCATCAAGGCACGCGCCGATCTGATTCGAAATTTGGGACCGGAGTCCATCTTGTCCCGTGGGTTTTCTTTCACCATGACGGAGGATGGTCGCAGTCTTCAAAATGCGGATCAAGTGCATGCCGGCGACGTGCTTGTCACGCGTCTCCAGCAGGGGCAGGTGACAAGCGTCGTGAAAGACTGAACAACTCAGGCAACGGGGCAGCTAAGCCTGGCCGTCGTGGTGTTGTTTTCAGAGGCCAGGCCGAGTTGCAGGCCCATCTGATGACAAAGCATTGAGGCGATCGTCAAACCCAGGCCGAGATGGCTGCTATTCTTGGTGCCGGTGAAAGGGCGGAACATCTGGGCGAGCTTTTCCTGCGGAATTTGTGATCCGGTGTTGATGATCAAAATCTCCACGCGGCGCTGCTCTTTCGGAGTGACGGCCTCTGGAGCGGAAATTTTAAGCATGGCGCATCCGCCTGTGGTGCCCGCAGCCTCTGCGGCGTTTTCCAACAACTCAATGAGGATGTCCCTGAACTTGGTTGGGTCCACCAGGATCGGGGGCAGGTCTGGCTGCACATCGATTTCGAACTTGATGTTATTCCTGGAGAACGGTTCCAGGAGGGCGTCCTCAACGACACTCAAATACTCATTCAGACAGAGTGCCTGCGGAGTGAGTTTGGCACAGCCACCGGCAGAACGGATGCGTTCGCTGAGGGTCGCCACGCCGATGGAGGCTTCGCGGATGTATTGCACATTCTCAGCGATCCCCGGGTCCAGATCCTCGGTCATGAGTACCAGGCTGGAAAAGCCCTGAATCACCGCCAGCAAATTGTTCAGTTTGTGGGTCAGGCCATGAAGCAATTCCTGATGAAAGCCGTCACTGCTCTCACTGCCAAGCTGGAGGTGGTTTGGAGAGACGAATTGCATGGTCTGAAGGGAGTTTCAGTCATGAATGACCGGCAGAGCAGGGACAAGGTAAATTTGGCAGGGCCGCCTGTTGGCTCTAACCGCCGAGCTTGGGCGACTTAGGCTTGATCTTCTTCTCCTTATGATTTGGATTTGCTGGGTTGAAGAACGGGTTCTTTGGAGCGGGACCTTTGGGCAGGATTTGGATTTTTTCCAGCACCGGGTCCTTCATGTAGAGCTTCATGATCCAGCTCTGGAAGATGGCGAAGATGTTCTGCGTGGACCAGTAGAGTGACAGGGCTGCCGCAAAGTTGTAGCAAATGAAGAGGAAGAAGAAGGGCATGATGGTGAACATCATTTTCTGACTCTTGTCCACCGTCGCTGGTTGCGGAGTGAGCTTCATCTGCAGGATCATGGTGACGCCCATGATCAGGGGCAGCGGGTTGATGTCGAAGTGGTTGCCGATCAGCGGCAGGCTGGATGAAAAGTGAAGTGTGTGAATCGTATCTGGGAGCGACAGATCCTTTACCCACATCCACGGCTGACCGCGCAATTCGGCGGCGTTTTGCAGCACGCTGTAGAATCCGAAGAAAATGGGGATCTGCAGCATCATGGGCAGGCATCCGCCGACGGGATTCACGCCGTACTCCTTGTACATTTTCATGACTTCCACCTGCTGTTTTTGTGGCTCGTCTTTGTACTTTTCCTGAAGTTCCTTCATCTTGGGGGCCAGCATTCCCATGCGCTTCATGGAATACTGTGCCTTCGATTGGAGCGGCCAAAGGACCGTTCGTATGCAGAGGGTGAGCAGGATGATGGCGATCCCCCAGTTGCCGCTCACATCGTGCATCCAGCGCATGACATGTGTCAGAATGCGACTGATGAAGCCCCACATGCCGTAGAACATCACGTAATCACGCTGCCCACCAAGGAGGCTCAGCCGGTGATATTCTTTCGGACCGGCATAGATTTCGTAATTTTCTGTCTGACTGGCGGCGGGAGCAATCTCGACGGCCGGCAGGCTGATGGCGGCCTCAATGGCGTAATCTTTGCTGGCCGCAGACATGTCCTTGAACTTGTCCTTGCTGTGATCAAGGAGGATGCGCGTGCCCCACATCTTTCCGGGGCGGTCTTCCTTGGAGATGTGGCTGATGATCGTCGCGTAAAAACGGCTCATCACGCCGCCGTAGCGCAGACGCGGGTAGCTTGCGCGGACCTCGTGCTTCTCCGACGAGAACATCCCGCCGCCAAAGGAACTGGTATCATGGTTATTGGCGTCACCGGCATCATTCCAGAAAAAGCTGGGCTTTAGCGCCTCATCAGGGCTCATGGAATTCGCGGCACCCGCGTAGAGGTAAATTTCCTCGGATTTGAAAGCTGCGGCACCGGTGTTGGTGAGGGTGACGCTGAGCGTGATGAGATGTTCGTCGGATTTGTCGCCCTCGGTCAGCGTGTAGACTTTGCGGATGATGATTCCGTCAGCCGCGACACCTTCGAAGGTGACACTCTTGTCCGTTTTGGCCGTGATCTTGTAAGGCACGGCGTCATTGCCTGTGGCCTCGCGGCGCAGGGCGCCGATGGGTTCGCGACCATGCTCGTTGAGGGCGATCTGATCGGTGCCTGCGAGCACGGCCTTGACGATCCCGGCTCCCCTGCTGGAGAAATGCCAGGTGACACTACCTTTGGTTAGGCTGTGCTTTTCTTCCGGAAGACTGCCGGCGGATGGGGGGACTGGTGCCGTTGGCGCAGATGCCACGGTTGCGGTTGGCGCTGCAGCGGCGGGAGCAGAACCACTGGCGGGTGAAACTGCGGCGTTTTTGGCTGCAGGGGCAGGTTGAAGCGGCTGCTGTTTGCTGGCAAACCAGGCATTGATGCCGATGCCGATGGTGCAGAAAATGATGACGATCCAGGCTTTACGATCCATGAGGAGTTTTAAATTTCAGATTTCAGATTTTGATGGACGCTCCGGCACCGGGTCATGACCTTGACCACCCCACGGCTGGCAGCGGAGGATGCGGAGTGTTCCAAACCACGCACCTTTAAAAAAGCCATGTTTTTCCACGGCTTGAAGAAAGTACTCCGAACAGGTCGGAGTGAAACGGCAGCCCGATCCGGGGCCGCCGATGAAATGAATGACAGGGGAGATGAAATGCTGATAACCACGAATGAGGATGCGAACAACCAGTCTCATGGGGCGGAGACAACGGGTTTCAGAAAGAGGCCCTGACGCTTTGCCAGCCTAACCCAGTCTTCCTCCAAGTCGGCATAGTCTGCCTCGGGAGCTCGCCAGCGGGCAATGGTGACAAACATCCATCCTGGGGCAATTTCCGCCCGATGCTCACGAATGATTTCACGCATCTGTCGGCGGAGGCGGTTTCTAGTGACAGCATTGCCCAGCCGCTTTCCAGTGACCAGGCCGAACTGAAATTCAGTCAGCGTTTCGACCTTCAACATGGCCAGCACATAGAACCGGCCTGCTTGGCTCCTTCCATTCGCCTTAATGCAGGCAAAGTCGCGAGACTCCTTCAGATGAAGGCGGGATGGAAGGCGCATAGATCAGGGACGCCGAGAATCCCCAGCACTAAGCGTGCTGCTGGACGTGGCGCTTGTAATGAACTTCCACACCGACTGGAACAAGGCGCTTGCGTCCCTGGCGGCGGCGGCGGCGGATGATGTCACGGCCGTTTGCGGTTTTCATTCGGGCGCGAAAACCGAACTGACGCTTCCGGGTGCGCTTGGAGGCTTGATAGGTTCTTTTTGGCATAATCGTGTAGGATGGTGGAAGGCAGTCTGAGAGTCTGTGGCTGGATGGGCAGGGATTCCAAAAAATACCGAGCCCTGGCAACAGGGGGGCCGAGACTACGCGGACGCACTCTCTTGTCAAATGCGTGGTGCATGCCATCAGCAACTTATTCACAGTTGCGCGGTGATTCTTGGGAAGTCTGACTCGGTAACAGGGTGTTTGTTACAGCAATTCAGGGTTCGGCACCCTCGGAACGGAGGGCTTTGCTGCATTCACTGCCAGCGATTGCCTTGCTTTTCGGGTGGGCAGGGATTGGTGACCTCATCGTCTTGCTCTGTCGCTGGAAACGATGCGGCTCTAAGATTTGCGATCGGGTGTAGATGACAGCCATGGATTGGGGTGAAGTGATGCCAGTCTGGTTGGTTGCGCCATGAAGGGTGCGGTTGGGGCGTGTCGACATTGTTGCCGGATCGCATGGCGTGGTTACAGCAGGTTCAAGGCTGCGGCACGAACTGAACGTCAGTGCTGCGATCGGCAGAGGTCATCTGTGCGTCTATTGCCAGAGCCGGTGCGGACTGGCTGAGCACGCTGCCATGTCATGGATCTGGGCGGCGTCTAACATACTAATTCATCGCTCTCTGCCGACGCAAAGTCCATCTGCAGCAGCGCCACAAACAGAATTGGCGCTGGGGAAATGCGACAAAAATACTGCAAAAGTGTGTGGGTGATTTTGGATGCAATCTTTGCTGTGATCGCGGCCAACGGTGCCAACATCGTGCCCAAGGTTGTCTTTTTCCGGTATTCGATTCCGATCAAGTCAGCGGCTTGGTCCCCATCTTGATAAGCTTAGTTTCACCTGGAGAATGTCGCTAAAGCTTTTGGTTTCAGCGCCCATCTGCACCGGTTCCGGAGATGAGAAATGGTTGGCGATTGACTCACTTAACTCATTTCTGTTCGGGATGGACGCCACTGCATGCAGTGCCACCCTGCAGGCATATGAAAATCAACTTGGCTCAGGCAGGAATGCATCACGGGATGATTTTCAAAAGCCGTGTCTTACTCAGTTGGAGTTGCCTGAGTTTGGTGTGTCTGTGCAGCGCGCCTGCTGTCGCGCGGGCAGAGGGACCGGCAAGCCGCTTCGTTGCCCCTGATGATGCGAGCATCGGTTACTCGGACTATGTGCACATGGAGTTCGTGCCGTCTCCGGTGGCACCGTCCGCCAGGCTGGCGCGGTTTGATCGTGTTCTCGACATTCCTGGCAAGGGTTACCGCTGGGACAGTCCGGGAGCGCGCATTCGTTTCCGCACCAATGCGACCAGCGTGAAGGCTCTGCTTTATTTCAATGAGCTCCACACGTCCGCCAGCGCACGAAACAGCAACGGGCTCTACCTCATTGATGGGTCAGGCAAATCGGGGTGGACTTTTCACACCCAAACGGCCCAGACCAGGCGTGCCCCCGAATCAGTGGTGGTGACGATGGCTGCGGGCTGGGTTTCCGGTTTTCACAATTACGAACTGATCCTGCCATATGGAGACTCCGTCGATTTTCAGGGCGTGGAGGTCAATCCTGAAGCCCGCTTTGAGGCACCGCCCGCGCGACCGGCGCTGCGTTACCTTGCTTATGGGGATTCGATCACACACGGCTTCACGGCCAGTTCGATTGACAAGAGCTACGCTTATCTGGTGTCGAAAAAGATGGGCTGGCAACTGGTGAACTTGGGATTGGGCGGCCGCGCTTCGAATGTGTCCGATGCCAGGATGGTGACTTCACTCAAGGCTGATGTGATCTCGGTACTCATGGGGGTGAACGACTGGCAGGGCGGCGGATCGCTGAAACGCTACCGTTCCAACATGATGGGATTCTTTGACGCCATCCGCGCCGAGCAAGCCAACGTGCCGATTTATTATCTGACCTCATTGTGGGTGCCTTCGTCGTGGAATCCGAAAGGGCAGGTGGCCGATCTCGAGAGCTATCGCCAAGTGGCCCGTGAAATCGTCGCCGAGCGCAATGATGCCAATCTGCATCTCGTTGAGGGCACTGAATTGATCGACCGCAATGCCGCCTTGTTCGATGTCACTCCCGTGCATCCCAACGACAAAGGATTCGCTCAAATGAGCGAACGGCTCTCCGCTCAAATGCATCAACCCGCGAAGTGACTCGTGAAGAGCGAGTGGAGCCTCTGGCGGCAATTCTTCGAAGTGGTTTTTCAGCGAGCCATCCTGCTGGCGAAATCGGCGGAGTACTTTGGCCTGCTCTGCTTTGAACCGGGGAAAGTTTGTGCCAACGCCTGCTTTTTCACTGGAATAGTAAAGCTGCGCTTGTCTCTCACGTATGTATGGTGCCATTCAGACTCATGAAAACTCGCTTTCCACTCCTGCTCGTCCTAGTTACTCTTGCCACCACTGCCTGCGCGGAGGACAAAAAGCCCGCAGCTTCCGACAAATCCATGATCAAACCCGAAGTCACCCTCAGCGAACAGGAATGGAAAAAGCGCCTCACGGAGGAGCAATACCGTGTGACCCGCACAGCGGGCACGGAGCCTTCCTTTGGCAAAGTGTATGAGGAGTTTGAGAAGCAGGGGGAGGGGACTTATTTCTGCATCTGCTGCGGGGCTGAACTCTTCACCTCCAAAGAGAAATTTCATTCAGGCTGCGGCTGGCCATCCTTTTATGACGCGTCCACCGCCAAGAACGTCCTTGAGCGCACTGACACGTCCCACGGCATGGTTCGCATTGAAACCCTCTGCAAGCGCTGCGGAGCCCACCTGGGTCACGTGTTTGAAGGGGAGTCGATCTCCGCCAGCACGCCAACCAAGCGGCGTTTCTGCATCAATGGCGTAGCTCTGAATTACGTCCCCAAAGGCGGCACGGCCCCCAAACTCCTCGAGCTCGGCACCTCTGCCGTGGAGAAGAAGAAAGAAGAAGTCGCCAAGGAGGCAGGCGTGGAAGTGAAGAAACCCTGAGCCCGCAACACGGGGAGGCGGGGTGAGGGACGCGCGCGAGTGCGACTTCAGCCTGCCGTACTTTAACTTAAATCCAAGTTCTCTGAATCAAGCCGTTACGAGATACTGCCAGCACACTCAAAAGGTGAGGATTGCAGCGTTCACCAATCGTTGGCTTTCACGTCCTGAAACTTTGAACCTGAAACTTGAAACAGGATTCCAGGTGTAACTGGGGTTGGTCGGCCAGGCGGATGATCGTCGTGACTTTGCAATCACTCTGAGGATTTCATCCGTCATGAACTCCCGGGTCACTGAAAGACCAGCTTGAACGGGGCTATCAGGCACACGTTCCATTGGACTCTGAATGCCAAACAAACAACGCGGATGCCTTTCGACATCCGCGCTGGGTGATTGAGGGAACTGTCTGACCGATTACTCGGCGGAAGCAGCTTTGGCCTTCTTTGTCGCTGCCTTCTTCTTCGGAGCGGCAACCACTTCAGGCTCAACGGTGACAGGGGTCACTTCAGCTTCGACGGCTTTCGGTGCGGCTGGCACATAGGCGTCAACCCACTCGATGAATGCCATCGGAGCGGCATCGCTGCGGCGTTGGCCGAGCTTGGTGATGCGGGTGTAGCCGCCCTTGCGATCCATGGACGCGGGGGCGATTTCCTCGAAGAGCTTCTTCACTGAAGCTGGCTGATGCAGCACAGCGATAGCGGTGCGACGGGCGTGGAGATCACCACGCTTGCCGAGGGTGAGCATGCGCTCAGCGAATGGGCGCAGAGCCTTGGCCTTGGCCAGGGTGGTGCGGATGCGGCGATGCTCAACGAGGGAGCATACGAGATTGGCGAGCAGGGACCTGCGATGGGCTGCGCTGCGTTTGAGTTTAACAACTTTTCTTCCGTGGTTCATAAATTTTCTTTCTGTCTTGAGTGGTCAGTCCGTTGGGGATTATTCGTCGTCGTCACCATCGGGAAGATGGCTGTCGATCAGGCTGGCGAAACCGGCTGCACCGGCGTCTTCGTCCTCATCGTCCATGATGCTGCCGCCACGTGCCAGGAGGGAGACTCCACCCGGGTTGGCTTCAAGCAGCGCGGCGTCGAATTTCATGCCCAGACCCAGGCCAAGCTCGGCAAGCTTTTCCTTGATCTCGGTGAGGGATTTCTTGCCGAAGTTGCGGTAGCGGAGCATCTCGGACTCGGACTTCATGGCCAACTGGCCGACCGAGGTGATGTTCGCATTGTTGAGGCAATTGGCGGCGCGGACCGAGAGTTCGATCTCGTTGACGCTCATGTTGAGCAGCTTGCGCAGTTCGCTGTTTTCCTCGCTCTGGGCTTCCGGAGCTGCTTCGAACTCGATGGCCTTGTCGTCATAGTTGACGAAGACGTCGAAGTGGTGGCGCAGGATGGCCGCAGATTGGAGTAGTGCGTCACTTGGATTGACGCGACCATCGGTCCAGACGTCCATCACCAGTTTGTCATAGTCTGTGTTCTGGCCAACGCGGGTGTTTTCCACCGCATACTTCACGCGGGTCACCGGGCTGTAGATGGAGTCGATCGGAATGACACCGATCGGTGTGTCGAGGCGCTTGTTTTCTTCCCAGGAGGAGAAACCGCGGCCGACGCGCACTTCGAATTCACACTCAAACTTGGCCTTGCGGTCCAGAGTGCAGATAAGCTGGTCCTTGTTGATGACTTCGTAGTGATTGTCATCCTTGATGTCACCGGCGGTGATTGCACCTTCTTTGTCCACGGAGATGGAAAGCAGGCGTGCTTCTTTGGATTCACTGTGGTGCTTAAAGCGGACCTTCTTCAGGTTCAGCACGATTTGCACGACGTCTTCCAGAACGCCGGGGAGAGTTGAAAACTCATGCTCAGCACCGCGAATTTTTACGGAAGTGATGGCGGCGCCTTCAAGGGAGGAGAGCAGGACGCGGCGCAGGGAATTTCCAATCGTGTGACCATAGCCTTTATCAAAGGGCTCGGCGGTGAACTGGGCGTAGGTATCGGTTGCGGTTGCCTCGTTGCGGACGAGGCGGTTGGGCATTTCAAATCGGGCTAGGCGGACTGACATGTGTTTATCGATGATGACCGGGTTACCTCCAGACGAGCTGTCCACTTTTTCAAAGAAAAAACAGACCTGGAGACCAACGGCGAATTTTAAGGGGCTCGCGAGGGGGCGTGATTATGTGAGCACCCGACAGGATTGCAAGTGGCGTTTTTTGCCCAATTTGGTGCTTTTAAACCATCGCCAGCGGTGCAGGGAGGGGGATTTGCCATTCTTTTTGACCATGCACCAACACGGCATGGGCCAGGGCTGGCAGATAGCATCTTGTTGATGATCGAATCGCTCCCCACCTTTCGTTGCAACCGGGGCACCCGCCCAACCCGCATGAAACTAGCCCTCGCCCTGCTCCTTCCACTCGCCAGTTTCGCTGCCGACTCTCTGCCTGACCCTGCCGGGGTGACTGCGGCCATGAAGAAGGCCACGGCCTTTTGCACAAGCAAGTTGGCGAACCATGGCGGCTATGCCTCTGCCTGGAGCAGGGATCTGAGCATGGCGAAGGTCGAAGGCCATGAGTCAAAAACCGTCATCTCCATCCAGCCGCCGGGAACGACCACACTGGGGCTGGTCTGGGTGAAAGCCTTTCAGGCCACAGGTGATGTGCAATTCTTGAATGCAGCAAGGGGGGCGGCGAGGGCACTGGCCGAGTGTCAGCTTGCCTCTGGTGGTTGGGGCAGTGATTTCGATTTTGAACCCGAGGCGGCAAAGAAATATTACCTGCACCAGCAGGCCCTGGCTGGCGATGCAGCGGCCGGCAAGCGCAAGAACCTGAGCACGCTGGATGACAACAAGACGCAGTCCGCGCTTCGCTTTCTGCTGGAGCTGGCGCATCTGCCTGAGTGCCGGGATGACAAATCGCTGCAGGATTGCCTGAAGTTCGGCTTGGATAGCCTGCTGGCCGCGCAATATCCGAACGGCGGATGGCCGCAACAGTTCGATGCACCTGCCGATCCGGCAACGCCTGTGCTGAAGGCCGCCTATCCAAAGACATGGTCACGAACCTTTCCCAAAGTGAATTATGTGAGCTTCTACACACTGAACGACGGCAACATGCAAAAGGTTGTCGAACTCCTCCTGCGGGCCCACGAGCTGACCAGGGATGAACGATTCCTCAACGCCGCCAAAAAGACGGGGGATTTCTTCATTCTTGCGCAGATGCCTGAGCCGCAGCCGGGCTGGGCACAGCAGTACAATCATCAGATGGAACCGGTCTGGGCGCGCAAATTTGAACCGCCATGCGTGACTGGTGGTGAGAGCCTGGGAGCCATGTCGACGCTACACGAGCTGTATGTCGTGACTGGGGATGAGAAGTATCTGAAACCGCTCCCTGCCGCCTTTGCCTGGTATGAGAAATCACGTCTGCCGGACGGCATGTATGCACGCTTCTATGAGCTGCAGACAAACAAGCCGCTCTACTTTGTGAAGGACACCTACGAGCTGACCTACAGCGATGCGAACATGCCAACGCACTATGGGTTCAAGCTGGATGATCTGGAGGATGACATCGTGGTGCTGCGCGAACTGGTGAAAAAACCACGCGAGGAACTGCTGGCAAAGCGCTCCGGTCCGGCGGACGAAAAGAGCTGGACCAGCAAGGCAAAGGGGGCGGCCAAGAAGGTGACCACCGCGCTGACGATGCAGCAGCCGGATGGCTACTGGCTGAAGGGGGATGAGATCGATGCGGGCGAGTTCAGCAAGTACCTGATGGCGATGGCCAACTATGTGGAAGCCGCGAAAAAGGGTGGCGAAACGTTTGCAAGGCAGCGCCGGTAAATAGCTTTTATTAACGACCGGCTGCCGGATGGCTTGTTCGCACTGCAAGCATGGATTGCATTTTGAGTGTGCAAAAATTGGCGTTGCGCAGTCCTCTCTTGGCAAAGGCGGGCGCGGTTGACACGAACTGATGGCCACAGCGTTGGTTGTCACATGAAAGCAATCCTGCATCTCGCTGTCGCAGTTTCTCTGCTGGCTACCAGTCTTCTCCGTGCTGCCGACACCCTTGCTGCTTCGAAGCGCATTGATGATTTGATCGCCAAGGGATTACGCAGTCACAACATCCAGCCCAACCAACTGGTGGGTGATGACGTCTTCCTCCGCCGCGCTTATCTGACGGTCATCGGGCGCATCCCCAGCCAGGACGAGGCCAGGAACTTTCTCGATTCCAAAGACCAGGGGAAGCGTGTGAAACTGATCGATTCGCTGCTCAATTCCGAAGGTTATGTGCATCATGCCTTCAACTACTGGGCGGATGTGTTTCGTGCGCAGAGTCAGGGCGGAGGTGACAGCACCACCGCGCAGAATTACCTCAACTACCTGCGTCAGGCACTGCGTGAGAACAAGCCGTGGGACCAGCTTTCCCGTGAGCTGGTGAGCGGCACCGGGGCCTGTTTCGAGAATGGTGCCATCGGCTACTACATGCGTGATCGCGGGATGCCGCTGGACAACCTTTCCAACACAACGCGCATCTTCCTCGGCACCCGCATGGAGTGCGCCCAGTGTCACGATCATCCGTTCGACAAGTGGACGCAGAAGCAGTTCTACGAAATGGCGGCCTTCACGCACAACATGACCGCCGGCAGCTATCGTTCACCCGGTGTGGAAGAGGTGCAGAAATTGATCCGGCAGGACAAGGCCATCGACAAGGAAACTCAGGATCTCATGCGCCAGGCCATCACCGAAGTTACGCGCACGCTGCGTGACACGATCGTGGTGGAGAACAAGGCAGCCATGCGTCTGCCGCATGATTACAAATACGCCGATGCCAAACCAAAAGATGTGGTGCCAGCCTCCGTCATGTTCGGGAAACCGGTCACGCTGACCAAGGAGAGTGATCCCATCAAATCCTTCAGCGAATGGCTGACTTCCAAAGAAAACCCGCGTTTCACCACGGTGATTTCGAATCGTCTGTGGAAGCGTGTCTTTGGTGCGGCGCTGATTGAGCCGCTGGATGAACTGATGGACAGCAGTGTGCCCTCAAACCCAGAAGTTCAGGCCTTTCTGGACCGGCAGATGGTGGCCATGAAGTATGACATGAAGGCCTTCCTCCGCATGTTGCTGAACACCCAGACCTTTGCCCGTGCCAGCACGAAAGAAGTGACCATGGGTGAGCCCTATTATTTCCAGGGTCCCGTTTTCCACCGCATGAGCGCCGAGCAGACCTGGGACTCGCTGGTAACGCTGGTGAATCCTGAGCCGGATGGCATCAATTGGAGTGCGCGTGAGCGTGACAGGCGTGAGCTCGACAACCGCCGGCAGCTTGCGGCACTTCTCGATCAGACAGAGGCCCCGCTGCTGTTTCAAGCCGCCCAGCAGGTTGCTCTTGCCATGAAGGAACAGAACAAGGGTTTCGACGGTCTGCGCAAGGAGCTCGATGAAGCCCGTGCCAGGAATGACAAGGAAAAGGCGCGCGAAATTCAAAGCCGCCTCAATGAAAGTCAGCGTGTGCTGCGCCAGACGGTGTCGAAATGTTTTTATGATGCCGCAAGCAAGTCAAGCAACGAGAAGGTGAAGGCCAAGCTCAAGCAGATCGCCGGTAGCGGTCCGATGGAGATGGCGATGATGAACCTCATGGACGGTCCGCGCATCGGGGTGAAGGACATGCCGATGACGCCCGCGCTTTCGAAGCGCATCGATGCTGATGCCGTGGTGCTCGGCATCAAGGATCCGAAGTCCCGCAAGAGTTATGCGAACTATGTGCGCACGCTCAACACGAGCTGGAGCCGGGCCGCCGAACTGCCGTCGCCCGCACCACGAGGCCACTTCCTCCGCGAGTTTGGCCAGTCGGATCGTGATGTGGTCGAGAACGCCAGTGAAGAAGCTTCAGTGCCGCAGGCTCTCACCATCATGAATGGGCCGATGGGCAGCCAGATCACCAGCAGCTGGTCTGTGCTCGCGATCAATCTCCGCAAAGCCCAGACTCCGGATCAGAAAATCGACAGTCTCTTCCTCAGTCTCTACTCGCGTTACCCAGCGCCCAAGGAGCGTGATGTACTGCATCAGCGCCTCGAAAGCTATGCCAGCAACAAGAGCCTCTGGGAGGATCTCATCGTCGCCGCTCTCAGCACTCAGCAGTTCATCTTCATCAAGTAATCACACCCCCATTCGCATCATGAACTCAAATCCGTCTTCTCTTCTACGCAGTGAACTTGATCGTCGCCGTTTCATGGCGGGCACAGCCAAGTCGCTCCTCGGTGTAGGCCTTCTGCCAGCGGGTGAGCATCTTTTCTCCGGCAAGGCTTTTGCGGCTGGTGAAGGCTCGGCCAACGCCAAGCAGGTGGCGACGGCGCGCAATGTGATCTTCCTCTACATGACTGGTGGTCAGAGCCACCTGGATACTTGGGATCCAAAGCCGGAAAACAAGGAGGTGATGGGGCCGACGAAGGCGATCAGCACCAGTGCCGATGGCGTGCAGATCGGCGAATATCTGCCGCGCATGGCCAAGCAGATGCACCACGCCTGCGTGCTCAATGCCATGGCGACGAACACTGCGGCTCATGAGCAGGCGAATTATTTCATGCACACAAGCTTCGGTTTGCGCAGCACGATCAAGCACCCGGGCATGGGCGCGTGGCTCAGCTTTTATCAGGGTGCGGGCAATCCTGCACTGCCGCCATATGTTTACATCGGCAATGACAGCCGCCATCCCGGCGCGGGGTTCTTCGCCAAGAAGCATGGCCCGCTCATGGTGAACAATCCAGAGGCTGGATTGCAGAACGTGCGTCCGCCGAAGGGTGTCACGGATGATCGCTTCATGCTTCGCCGTGATCTGGCGGCAATGCTCGATGCCGAGTTTCAAGCGGAGTGGCAGACACGCAGCGTGAGGGCCTACTCGGACATGTATGATGATGCGGTGCGCCTGATGAAGAGTGATGATCTGGCCGCCTTTGATCTCACCAAGGAGTCTGCTGAAGTGCGTCAGTCCTATGGCAAAGATTCGTTCGGGCAGGGTTGCCTGCTCGCGCGCCGTCTTGTGGAGCATGGCGTCCGTTTTGTGGAAGTTTCATTCGGAAGCTGGGACACGCACACCGCCAACTTCATCAACACGCCGCGCCTTTGTGACACGCTTGACACGGCGGTCAGCGCCTTGATTCAGGATCTCGGTGCGCGCGGCCTGCTGGACAGCACCATGATCGTGGTTTCGTCGGAGTTCGGCCGCACGCCGAAGATCAATCAAAACCAGGGCCGCGACCACTATCCCGTCTTCAGTGCCGTGATGATCGGCGGCGGCATCAAAGGCGGCCAAAAATACGGTGCGACTGACAAGGCTGGTGCTGCTCCGATCGATGGCAAAGTGTCGCCTCCGGATTTGAACGCCACCATTGGTTATGCTCTCGGGCTGCCGCTGGATCAGGTGATCTACTCGCCGAGCAAGCGACCCTTCACCGTTGCCGACAAAGGCCAGCCTCTGACGCATCTGTTTGCGTGAGGCTGCTGCGCTTCAGGATTCGCGTTTACCGACGATCAGAAAGTTGTTGAACGGTGTGCCGCCCCACATCGGTTCGATGCGGACGGAGAGTCCTGCGGCGCTGAGAACCCGCTGAAACTGTGCTGCGTCGGGATAGCGTGTGGGGCCGGCTTTCATCCAGAGGCAAGCCCTGGCCAGATAGTCACCCAAGACAGTGATGCGGAAGCGCCAGGAGTCATCGCGCAGAGCTGAGCGGATGATGAGTTTGGCACCTGGAGCCACGCGTTTGGCGGCTGAGGTGATCAGCGCGTCCTGCTCTGGTTCGGTGAAAAATTGCAGGATGTCGAGCATGATGACATGGCCCTGAAACTCGGGCATGTCCGTGCGGGCATCTCCGGCGGTGAAGCTGAGATGATCATGGCCTGCCAGCGCAGCCATGCTCCTGGCTGCATCGATCTTTCGTTCATCATAGTCGAAGCCGGTGACCGGCACCAGGTGACCGCAGGCGCGCAGGTAATGGGACAGCAGCCCGAGACCGCAGCCGATATCGAGCAGTGGTAGTGTGTTGCCGTTAAGTTCACGCATCACGGAATGGTAAACCGGATCAGTGTCCAGCTTGGAGCGCGTGTAGTGGCGATCCCAGCGCGGCTTGCAGAGTGCGGCGATTTTCTCCAGACTCTTAGCGGTGGGAACTGGCACGTCGGCACTCATGATTTCAGAGGATTGCAGCCGCGCATCAGCAGCAGGGGGATGCGCCAGACAAAGCCGATGAGCAGGCGAAAGTGCATCCAGGTCAGCACGGCGTTGTCGCGGAAGTAACGGAACTGTGAAACACCGCCCTCCTCCTTTGTGAGATAGCGCACCTTGGTGGGGACGGTGATCATGGGCACACCATGCCAGGCAAGGCGCACGGCGATTTCGTTGTCGTAATCAAAACGGCGCGCCCAGCGTGTGCTTTGAAAGGCGCGCAACAGGGCGGGAATGGGATACATTCTCATGCCGAAAAGAGAATCAGGGATGCCCCAGCCGAGTGTCTCGACCGTTGTCCAGCCATTGGAAATTTTGCGACCCTGCACGCGGAGTTGCGGAGCCTCGGGGCCGAAGATCGGGCAGCCCATCAGCGCGGCTTCGGGATGCTGGTTGGCGAGATTGAGGAAGTCCGGGATATTTTCCGTCGGATGCTGTCCGTCGGCATCGATGGTGAGCACATGAGTGAAACCTGCCTCCTGGGCCAGACGGGTGCCATGGAGGATGGCCGCGCCTTTGCCGCCGTTCTTGGGCAGGGGGATCACACGCAGTCCGGTATTGGTCGTGAGCAGGGGCGTGAGAGAAGACTCGCTGGCATCTGTGCTGCCATCCACGACGACCCAGACCTCCGGCCACCGGGCCAGCGCCTCAGTCACCGTGCGCAGAAGAATGCGTCCGGTGTTGTAGCTGGGGATGAGAACCAGTGGCTTCATGTGGGGCGCGCATGGTGGATGGAAATCGCTGCCTGTCCATCAAAGCTCACATGGCGCAGCGTGTTCGACACGCATCGCGCATTTGCCGTGAAGGCATAGCCGCGTAATCTCCGGACCCCAACCATGCCAGCCCCCAACCATCGCCGTCAGCACCGTCGTCCCGCAGCACCCGCACCGCTTGTTTCTCTGGCGGTCATCGTGCATGAGGCCGAGCAATGGCGTCGCGCCCAGAATGGCAAGCCCGGACGCGGGGCCTTGCGTGACTATTGGCGCGCCCAGGATGCCAGGCATGGTGCGCGTCCTGATTACCAGCTATGGCGTCACACCCAGTGTGCTGACTCGCCGCCGGAGCGCAGGCAGGATGTGGCACAACTCGCAGTGCAGGCATTGCGTGCCAAGGAGGCAGGGCATGGTTTCGCGTCTCTGATTCTGGTGCTTGGCTGGCTGCTGGAGTCCGGTCAGGGTGATTCAGTGAACCGGTTGAAACCAGTGCTTCAGGCTGAGATGAAGCGCTTGACGCAGCCGGCGCGACCCTTGCATGAACTCGTGCTTTGGCTTTGCGGTGTGGTGATGGGTGACGAGCCTGACGGATTGCTGCAAAGGTTGAGTGCGATCTTTGTCAAAGTGGATCCTGGCTGGAAACTTGGACGCGCGGTGAACCTGCAATTTGCTGCCGAGGACGACATGCTGCCTGTGTCTGCGGCCAAATTCACGCGCTGGTTTCTGTCCGCACTGAGGCGCCTGGTTTCTCAGACTGCAGACTCCGGTCAGGTGGACACTCTGGGTAACACTGCCGCGTGGAAGATGACGGTCTGGCGGCTTCAACACGAGGCGGGTGCGCCCCATGCCGTTCAAGTGGAGTTGCTTCTCGAAACGGCAGCCACGCTGCGCTGTGCCGGGCAAATGCACGAGGCGGTGCGTCTGATTTGTTTAGCGCTGCATCTGCTGCCGGAGCGGGCGCCCGCAGTGCTGGTTCAGCGTTGCCGCGTTGCCGCGTGGACACTGGCTGAAGCGGGCCTGTCTGCTCCAGTCGGCCTGAGTGTCTCGCTGGATGATTTGCCTTTCCCCGGTGAGCCGCCGCAGAGTGAAAAGGGACTGGAAGCCGCGAGTCTGTTTCAGGATGACTCGGATCGTTATCAGCAATGCCTGGTCCGAGATGTGAACGAGGATGCTGATTGGCAGCACCTGCGTGCTGCGGGCGTGGTCCTGCATCATCCGCTGGCCGCATTGGCCTGGATCGGAAAAAAGGCGCACTCGTATGCATTGAAAAAGCAGCATGAACTGCTGCAGGCCGCGACGAAGCTCGCGGTGCGTCATCACTGTTTGGGGACTCTGGGTCGCATCCTTGCCGAATGGCCTGAGTCAGCGGCGCAGGTGATCGCCTATGCGGAGGCCTTGCGTCAGGCACAGCGCCGCATGTCTGTGCTGCGAGACTCCGAGTGCTGGCAGTCGCTCACGATGTGTTTGTGCACCGCCTGGGGCAAGCTTGAGACGGATGCGATCAGCGATGAGGAAACGATCTTCCTTCTGCACGAAATGCTACTCGATCGCGAGGTGACCCTGTCCCGCTGCCTACCCGCCGAACTGCGTGTGCTGGCGCTGCGGCATCTCCATGGCCGCCGTTCGCCATCGCCACTCGTTCAGGCCCTGGAGGCCGATCCGCGGCTGATGCAGCAACTCGAGCACCAGCGTGCGGTGGAGCTATGGTCACTGGCTTCAGAAATTCGCGAGCGCAAGGAGCTTGGCAACACGGTCTGGGTCAGCGTGGTGATGAAGGGCGAGCTGTCGTCAGGCAGATACAGCTGGATCGTTCAAAGCAGTGCAGGGCGGCAGTTGCGGCAGGGTCGTTTGCGTTTCGGCGTAGCAGGTGAAGCCCTGGATTTGACGCCATTGATAAAGGAGATCATGCTCGCCGTCACCCAGCTTGGCGCTGCGTCCGAGTGGTTTCTTCTGGCCGCGGACGCCTCCCTGACTGATCAGCCCTGGCAGAAACATTTGCGTGATGCCGGACTGCCAGCCCTGTTGGTCTTCATACCGAGCAGCGAATGGGTCTTCCGCGTCCTGCGTGAGACGGATAAACCCAAAGACGTGGTCTACGAAGTGCTGGTGCCCGAGACAGGCGAAGCGCCAGGGGAGGAACCTGCACCACCACCCGCAGCAGGACCGTTGTCCCAGGCCTGCCTTCTTCTGTCAGGACGGGAAAAAGCGGACACAAACACGCGCTGGAAAGTTTTGAGCGGAGCTGATGCGCCACCTGAAATGCGCCGTTCCATCAGCCTCGGCAGGCATCCGGTCATCGTTTGCGAAGGGCCGTTGATCAGCGGTTCAATGAAACAGGATCTGACACGATTCAGCCTGGCGCAGGCTTGCTCGCTGGTGGTGAGCCCCACGCGCATCCCTGACGGGTCAGAGCGCGAAATGTTTGAGAAGCAAATGTTGTTAGCCGATCCGAAGCTCACACTTTCAGCCCGTCTGAAAGACTTGAATCCCGACCTGTGGAAAATCAGCGGTTTGCCTTGGTGATCAGCGCCATTCCAGCAGGCCCCGGGAATTACCCTGATAGGTCACGGGCCTGGCTTTCTCAGGTTGCTTGGGACCTTCGGGCAGCAGGTGGCCTTCGGCGTCGAACCAGTGGGTTTGACCGGCCTGGTGTCTGATCCAGCCGAGGCGGGTGCCGGTGGCTTCGTCATAGCGGAAGACATCGCGCCAGGGCTTGGGGGTGGTGAGGCGTGGATCGACCCAGGCCGGGGCGATGGAGCGGTTGAGTGTTTCCGGGAACAGGGCCTGACTGAGCACGGTCAGGTTCAAATCGCGCAGGTAGTGGCGCTCGGCCGTGCTGAGTTTGTCAGGTGCAGAGGCGGTGGTCACGCTGCCACTGGCCTGCTCGATCAGGATGCCGAGATCGATGAGGCGGGTGATCTCGGCACGAATGTCTGCTGCCGCCGTTTTTTTGGAGGAGTCGGCAGCGAGTGTGTTGAGTTCTTTTTGTGAGGAGATGTAGAGATCCGGGAGCGTGCTCAAGGTATCGAGAGACCTGACGATCGCGCTCCTCACGGTGAGGCCTCGATCACCAGGCAGTTTGGTGTCGAGGGCTGTGGCCGTGGCGGCCTCCAGTTCAGTCTTCAGGCGCGCCGCATCGCTCTTGCTTCCGGAATCACTTTCGAGCCGGTTGATGATTTGTAATTGTTTGTTCAGCGGCATCCACACGGCCTGGATGGCCTTGCGTTCCGCATGGGAAAGCATCTTCTCCATGAGGCGACTGCGCAGTCCGTCTTCGTCGCCGGAGATATCAAGCATGGCGCGCAGCCACCGTGTGTCTTTGCCGGTTGCCGGCAGGCCGAGGTCGGGATTGCGCGCGTGGTAGTCGATCTCGGAGAGGTGGCCGTCCTGATTGTAGAAACGTTGTTCGTTAGGCAGCATGTAAAAACTGATGATGGCGGGCGCGCTGATGCTGATGCCGTTGGTGGCAAAGACGGCGACGTCAACCCGGTGACTGCGGATGCCGGTGGCGGTGATCATGGGCGGGTGCCAGCCCACGCGCAGACGTGCGTAGGGAGTTGCGCCGGCATAGTCCAAGCGCACCAGACGGGGGTCACCCTGAAGCAACTGAAACAGGATTTTCACGGGCCGCTTCATCAGGTCGGTTGTCTTGTCGAGCCGAATCACCATTCCATATTCGTCGACATTGCCGCGGATGACCCGGGCGATGGACACAGGGGTGTCGGCGAGTTTGTGGGTGATGGGATGCGGCTTTTCAAAAAAGTGCATGCCCTCAACAAGTTCGGTCTCATCGACGGCGCTGATCTGGACCAGGGGCGGAATCTTTGCGGGGGTCATGTCATGAGCCAGACGCACCATTTTCTCCTCATTGAGTTGAGCGGAGTCAAACACCACCGGATGGGCAACGCCGGAAAGATAATCCAGATCTTTGACCACCCTTTTGTTCGACTGGCGGAAGATGGCCTGAACGGTGGGCATGAGCACACGCTGGCGAATCAGTATTTCCTGAGTCTTTGGCGGAAAGGCTGCCATGGTCGAAAGAACCGCCTGAAGAAACGGCTGATCGCTTCCCGATGAACCCTGAGAGATGATGGCGCAGCAGTTGTTGACGGGATACAGATCGCCATAACCGCCGATGCCGTTGGCACCGATGTCATGATCCTGATGCTCCGGATAGATGATCAGATTATTGGTGAGATACTGCGCCGTCTCAAAATTGATGCCGCCAGGGGTCATGTGGTAGAAGCGCGGGAGGCTGCCGCCCTGGGTCACTTGGGCGGCCATGGAGCAGTTGCCAACCGTGGGTGTAGGACGCAGTTGCGAGGCAAGTCCTGTGGGCGGTCCGCTCTTGGCGTCGTGCTTGAAGATTTCAAGCTGCGGATACAGGGCGGTTTTCAGTGGCGAGTGCTGGCCATCACGGTTCTCGTAGGTGATGGCGGAAAGGCCTGCCGCAGTGCCCGCATGATACCACTCGTTGAGCAAAACGCCGACGGGATCCTGCCGGGTTGTCACCTGGGCATGGGCGATGAGGCCAAGGCTGAACATCAGGAGCCAGACCAGGCGGGAAGTCTGAGAGTGATGACGGAAGCTGGATAAAAGCACGGCTTGGTACGCTCCATGCAGGCTTTGAGGTGTCAATGGTTCTGAGCGCTTGCTAGTGGTTAAACACCGCCTAGTATCGGCCTCCCGTTTCCCCCCCCTCTGTAACTACACTATGCGATTTTGTAATCTCACCCGCCGCCGCGAGATCGGTGCCAACAGCTACCTGATCGAGTCCGGCGACAATCGCGTGGTGCTGGATTCCGGAATGCATCCGAAAGAGGTGGGCTTTGACGCGCTGCCTGACTTTGGCGCACTGCCGCATGATTCGGCGAACGCCATCATCATCACGCATGCGCATCATGACCACATCGGCTCACTGCCGGTGCTGATGCGCAAGCAGCCGAACGCACCCGTGATTATGACCGAACCGACCGGGGAGATCACCAGCGGAATGCTGCATAACTCGGTCAACGTCATGACTTCGCAGCGTGAGGAATTGAGCATCAACGAGTATCCTTTTTTCACGCATAAGGAGCTCGACGAGAACCGCGCCAGCTACAGCTATCGCGATTTAAAGAAGCCCTTTGAAATTCCTGGCACGGAGATGACGGCCACGTTTCACGACGCCGGCCACATCCTCGGTTCAGCCGGAGTGATGATCCGGGAAAACGGCAACACGCTGTTTTACTCGGGTGACGTGAATTTTGAAGCGCAGACGATCTGCATGGCCGCGGATTTCCCGACCACCGGCATTGATGTGCTGGTGATGGAGACCACGCGCGGCACCTATGAACGCCCCGCCGGATTTACGCGCCGCGCCGAAAAGGAGCGTCTGGCTGCGGTGATCCGCGATACCTTCGATGCCAATGGCTCGGTGCTCATTCCCGTTTTTGCACTCGGGAAGACGCAGGAGGTCATGCTCATGCTGCATGAGTTGCGCCAGGAAGGATTGATTCCTGAGATGCCGCTGCACATCGGCGGGCTGGGGACAAAGGTCACCGTGCTCTACGATCACTACACGGATAACGCACGCCGCAACTATGCCGGGTTCCGCCTGCTTGAAGACATCAACATGCTCGTGCAGCCGAAAGGCCGCCGCCGCGGACCGCGCCAGTTTGAGTATCAGCCGCGCGCCATTTATGCGCTCTCCAGCGGCATGATGACCGAGGGCACCACATCGAACAAATTTGCCGGTCGCTTCATTGAGAATCCGCGCAATGCCGTGGCCTTTGTCGGCTACACCGACCCTCTGTCCCCGGGCTATAAACTGCGCACCGCCAAGCAGGGTGAGAAGATCAAACTCGCACCCGACCAGCAGGCGGTGGAATTGCACGCAAGAGTCGAAAGTTTCGATCTCAGCGCTCATGCCACACGCGAGCAGATCGCCGACTACGTCGAGAAAGTGCGGCCAAAAAAACTGCTCATGGTGCATGGTGAGGAGCCATCCCAGCAATGGTTCCTGTCACGCTTTGCCCAGACGCTCAGCGGCACCGAGATCATTCGTCCTGAGCCGCTGGTGTCGGTGGATCTTTGGTGAGACCCGGCCCGGGTGCAGCCCGGGTCAAGTCTGTTGAAGATTCAATGCTAGGATCTGCGCCGTTTGCCGAAACTCTTCTTTGCCCGGGGTGTCCTGTCGGCAAAAGTTTTCTTCGGACGTTCCTGCCTCCCATCTCTGGGAGCATTTTCGGAGTTTGAGGAGCCTTCCTGAACGAGTTGGAAGTCCACCCGTTTCTGGAAGCGGTCCAGTTTGTAGATCTGCACCGTGAGGCGGTCTCCGAGCTTGATCACGCGGCGGCTGTGCCGCCCGACGAGCTGGCTGCGCACGGGATCAAACATGAAGAAATCATCCGGAATTGCGGACAGCGGGACCAGCCCGCTCATTCCGAGATCTGACACATCGACAAAGAAACCGAAGTTTCGAACATCCGTCACCAGGGCGCTGTAGGGCTCAGGTTTTTTGGAGGTGAGCTGGGCCTCAAGATAGGCGTAGAGTTTCACCTCCTTGCTGTCGCGCTCGGCGTCGGACGAATTTTTTTCGGTGAGGCTGATGTGCTCGGCGATCTGCTTGGCCGCGCTGATCTGCAGCTCGACCTTGTCGAACAGCGCACGGTGCACGACCAGATCGGCATAACGGCGGATGGGCGAGGTGAAGTGCGTGTACTTGGTTTTCGCCAGGCCGTAATGTCCGAGCGGTTCCACGGCGTAGCGCGCACGCATGAGCGACTTGAGGAAGCCGATCTTCAGGGCCTGGCCGATCGGCAGGGTGCCGAGTTTGGCGAGAAGTTTCTGCACCTCCGGACGGAGTTTTAAATTCCCGCAGGGCACGCGATGGCTGAGCACATCCTCGCGGTAATCGTTGAGTCGTTTTTCTTTCGGTGCCTCATGCACGCGATACACGGCGGGGCGGTTCAATTGCATGAGCCGGCCTGCGACCGCCTCGTTGGCGAGGAGCATGTATTCCTCAATGAGCTGATGGGAGATGTCGTTTTCGATGCGCTCCATGCGCAGCACCTTGCCGTGCTCGTCGAGCCTGATTTTGTTTTCCGGGAAATCCAAGTCAAGCGAGCCGTCCCTGAAGCGGGCTGCGCGGATGCGCTGAGCCATGTCGTTTGCATCATGCAGCATCTGCTCGATCTCGTCGGACGGGGCCTTTTGAATTGTTGCAAAAGCCTCCTTGTAGGTGAAGCGGCGCTTCGAGTGAATGACTGCGGCGTAGAACTTGGAGCTGACCACGTGGCCATCGCGGGTGAGGAGAAATTCCACACATTTGGTCAGGCGGTCCACGTTTGGTTTCAGTGAGCAGAGTTCATTGCTCAAGGCCTCTGGAAGCATCGGGATCACGCGGTCCACAAGGTAGGTGGAGTTGCCGCGCTTCTTTGCCTCCACGTCCAGCGGGCTGCCGGGTTTCACATAATGCGAAACATCGGCGATGTGGACCCACAGTTTCCACTGATCATTGCCGTGCTGCTGCAGGCAGATGGCATCGTCAAAATCCCGCGCGTCGTCGGGATCAATGGTGACAACGTTGTGTTTCCGGCAATCCACCCGCCCTTTGCATTCATCGGCGCTCGGCTGGTTGTCGGGCCGTGATTTGGCGATGCTGTGAGCCTCGGCCAGTACGTTTTTTGGGAAGTGCAGGGCCAGCGCGTAGTGGCGCAGGACGGAGAGCATGTCGACACCCTCGGCATCGGGGGCGCCCAGCACCTCGATGATTTCTCCCTCCGGCGGCGTGTGACGTGATTCCCACTGAAGGATTTCGACAACAACCTTGTCGCCCAGGTTGGGCCTGCAGCCGACATCGCTCGGCTCAGGCACATGGATGGCGGAGGGCAGGCGCGGGTCATCCGGCGTGACAAAGAGGAATTGGCGGCCCTTTTGCAGCGTGCCGACAAACTGTGTCCTGCCGCGCTCCAGAATGCGCACCACGGTGCCGGTGCTCTCCTCTGGTGCTGTTTTGCGCAGCAGGCCTTTGGCGCGCACATCACGCCGAACCAGGACTCGGTCGCCGTGCATGGCGGTGTCGGTGGCATTCTCCGGGATGCCGATTTCCCCGATGCCCGGTTCATCCGGCTGCACAAAGCCCCGGCCACCGCGGGTGATCTGGATCACGCCGGCGATCAGGTCCGCTTCACGCGACCGGATGTAGCGGTTGCCCTTCGTTCTGACGATTGAGCCACGGGTGACAAGATCGAGCAGGCACTTCTGCAGTTCCTGCTGTTGCTTGGGCTGTAGTCGGAGTTGGCTGATCAGTTCAGGGACATTGGAGGGCGTGTAGTCTGCCTGTCCGAGCAGTCGTAGGATTTTTGATTCCATAACTCAGCATGGCACAGTCGGAGGCATTACGCACGGTTTGTCTGTGAGCGCGGCTTGTACCTGATCGCGGACCTTGTCAGACCGGCCGGCTTGCGCGCTGCATGTGTTGCTCCACCGGGTGGCGGTTTTATTTTCGTCCCGATCCCGGGATGGGGCCCTTGGAGCCGATTCTCAGCCAGCCCTGGCCGGAGATGTAGGCACGGCCGACGGATTGTCTTTCCACACTCTGCCAAAGGGCGGGATCGCCCTCGATTTCCATGGCCCGGGGGTCGTTGCTGGCGGGGTTTGGAACAGCGACCGGCGCTGCTTTGGCTGTTTTGGCTGGGCCGCCTTCACCGAGGCGGGCGATTGCGTCACTGGTGCTGCTGGGAAAGCTGTAGGCTTCGCTCGATCGCGGGCCGGTGGATTGGTTGGGTTTTGTTTCCGGTTGCCGCATCGGCACCTTGTCCGGCACTGTCTCGATGGGTTCACCTGGTCTGGCGGGAGCATTGCTGAAACGGAAGCGATCCAGAAGTGCATTCGGAAGACTTTCCGTGGGTACTTTCGACACGCCATCGTTGTGCAGGATGACGGTGAGATCATGGTTCACAGCCTGGATTTTGGCGTTCCTGAGTGTGTTGCCAGTGCCGAGGCGGATCTCCGGCAGCACAAGTCCGACCGAGGCCTCACGAACCCGCTGGACGGTGACGGCAAAGTTCCGGTTCATCTCTTCACGCTTTTTTTGCAGGGCGCTGATTTCAGTGCGGAGCGTTTCGTTATCATGATCAATGATGTGGGCGGCAGTGATGATCGCGACGGCTTCTTTGCGCTGAGCGAGGAGTTCGTTGGCCTGCTTGAGCGAGTCCTCGGCCTGCCCGAGTTGCTGCCGGGTCAGGATGAGGTCCTTTTGGGCTTCGTCCACATCCGTGGTGTACATGATGCCGGCCACGCCGCCGAGAACCGAGAGGATGAACAGCGCGTAGATGATGATTTTTCCGTCCATGTTCCGGTTGCGCTGGTTTTAGTGGAGGTAGCGTGTGCGGTAGCTGTCCATGTCCTGCTGGAGCAGTTCGATGTCTTTGAGCATCCGGTCCCTTTCTGCTCTCAGCTCCCGGGTTTCGGCACTCAGGCTTTTGACCTTGCTTTTCAATTGCTCCAGATGACCCGCCTGAGGGGTGTTGTAATAGCCCAGATCACCCACGGCGGCCGATTCTGCCAAAACCTTTTTCAGCGCTGCCGCCTGCTCATTGAGGCTGATCCTGGATTGGGCGGTCTCGTATTCGATCCGACCTTTTTTGCCGCAGCCGGTCATGATCAGCAGTGCCAGTGTGCCAAAGGCGAGAATCGCGTATTTCTGTACGGGCGGCTGCATGGGCTTGGTCATTTCAGGCTAAAGGCTGCGGTGAATCGTGGCAAGTCTCATTCAGCCGCTCTTCCGGGTCTTGGGCTCCGCAGCAAATGACAGGGAAAGGGATCGGGCATGTCCGATTCACTCCCAGTGAACTCCGCTATTGACCCGGCATCCCCCTCCGACTAGTCTCGCCCCGCAATTGTTTGGAGCGCTGTGCTCTGAGTCTAACGTCCACCCACCGATCGCGGAAAAATGCACCACGCCAGCTCATTGACTGCGCCAAATGCTTTGAATGGACCTGCGATTTACTCGCCGGGACGCCTCTTCGTGACCAATTTGATTCATGAGCACAATGGACCCATTGGGTCCCTCTTCAGCTATTGCGGCACCCGATGGAACTGCGACGAACCGCCTGAGTGGTTCGTCACACAGCCCGTCCCTCAGGATGTGACCCGTCGTCCATCCCCGGCACCGGCCCCTAGCAGGCTCCATGGCGTGGTGCCTCCAACCCCGCAGAACACAAGAACGAACATCCCATGTCAGATTCCTCGACTCAACAAGGCAACCGTCGCCGTCGCACCCGCCGCCCATCGGGCGGTCAGGGCAGTGGCTTTTCCGATCGCCGCACTTCCACCCCACGTGGTGGAGTCCCTCAGCAGACAGGTTTTCAAAAATTCCTGAGCACCATCACCTTCGGCCTGCTCGGCAAGCAAGCCACGCTCCCTAAAGCACAGCGCAGCGCTGTTCCAGCTTCATCAGATCGCGGCCCGCGTCCGGACCGTTCTGATTCGCCCCGCTCTTCCCGTGAACCGAGGGAGGCGCGTCCACGTCGCGATTCAACTCCGGTCGATCCATCAAGCATCACCACGGATCGCCTCTATGTCGGCAATCTCTCCTATGATGCCTCCGAGAGTGATCTTTTCGAGCTCTTCAGCGGCCTCGGCAGCGTTCGCAATGCCGAAATCGTCGTCAACAACCGCACCCAGCGCTCCAAGGGTTTCGCCTTTGTCACCATGGGTTCCGTCGATGAGGCCCGCCGTGCGGTTGCCGAATTGAGCGGCAAAGATTTCATGGGCCGTCCCCTCCAGTTGAGCGGTGCCAAGCCTCTTGGCAGCGATGACCGCGCCAATGGCGACGACTCGGAGTCTTAATTCAAGTTTGCCTGAACTGAATTCAACCCGCTGCTTCTGAAAAGGGGCAGCGGGTTTTTTGTGGAAACCAAGCTCATGAAGACAAGGTCTCCGCTTTGAACCTACAGGCCGAGCCCGGGGGGCAGGCCCATTCCGCCGGTGAGTTTGCCCATTTCGGCGGACTGGGTGTCCTTGACCTTTTTTTGCACCTGTTGGACGGCGGAAAGCAGGAGATCCTGAAGCATTTCGACATCGCTGGGATCGACGATTTCTTTGGCGATCTTGATGGCGGTGATGTCGCCATGTCCATTGGCACTGACACTGATCTTATTGCCGGCAACGCTGGCCTCGAAGGTGCGTGTCGAGAGCTCGGCCTGGGATTTTTGCATCTGGCTCTGCATCTGCTGCACCTGCTTCATCATTTTCTGGATGTTCATGGCGGTCGGAAAGGGGGTCAGGGTTCGCGCTGAGATGGGGCGTTGAGGAATTTACGCACCTCCGTGGTGTAGGCATCGGGCGTGGCCTGCTGGGCATGCTCCCGTGCACCCTCGAACCAGGACTGGGTGCTCGGGGCGTGGCTGCGGGCAACGCTGATGAGCAGGTCCATGGTGATGGGGATCGGTTGGCCGCTGTGGATGGCGGAGGAGAGTGTCATCTCGGCCGCGCGATCAAAGACCCACTTGAGGTCAGCGCCTGAGAAACCGCTGGTGGCTTCCACGAGGGATTCGACCACGAGATTTGAGATAGGTTTGTCCCTGGCGAGCAAAGTGATGATCTGGGCGCGGGCGGCGGCATCCGGCGGCGGCACGAAGATGGCCTGATCAAAACGGCCGGGGCGGCGGAAAGCGGGATCGAGCGACCAGGGTTGATTGGTGGCACCGATGACAAGGACGCGCTGGTTCTCGCCTTTCATGCCGTCCATCTCGTGCAGGAACTGGTTCACCAGATTGCGCAACTGGCTTTCACGGACGTTGCGGCGATCCTGGGCGAGTGAGTCGATGTCGTCAAAGACGAGCACGCACGGGGAGTTGGAGCGGGCCGTCTCGAAGATCTGATGCAGGTTCCGCTCAGTGCTGCCGAAATAGGGATCGAAGATTTCGTGCAGGCCGACGGAGAGGAAATTGCAGGGCACTTCTCCGGCGACGGCGCGGAGCATGAGCGTCTTGCCGCAGCCGGGAGGACCGTAAATGAGGATGCCTCCGCCGGTGCGTTTGCCGTAAGCTTTGTAGAGATCGGGAAACTGAAGCGGGTAGATGATTTTCAGGCGGATCTCTTCCTTCAGTTCGTCCATGCCACCGACATCGGCAAAGGTGGTGCCGAAGCGGTTCGGGTCGCCAGGGGTGTAAAATGTCTCAGGTCGCCAGT
Source organism: uncultured Verrucomicrobiota bacterium (assembly GCA_903960845.1). Taxonomy (GTDB): domain Bacteria; phylum Verrucomicrobiota; class Verrucomicrobiia; order Verrucomicrobiales; family Verrucomicrobiaceae; genus Prosthecobacter. The sequence continues at coordinate 34,712 of CAJCCF010000640.1, forward strand.
CATACGGCGGATCATCAAAGGGGTCATCGAAGATGTCCTGGGCCTGATCGCCGTCCTCAGGACCTTCATTGACGCTGGCCTCCGGACTGATCGGGGCAGGGGAGGTGCGGCGGACATCGCGGGCGGAGCGTCCGAGTTCGCGCTCCAGAGCGGGATCGCTCATGGTTCCGTCGATCAGCGCGGCGCGGTCGAAGTGTTCGATGGCTTTGGGCCGGTTGCCTTCGGAAAGGTACACCCGGCTGAGAAGCAGGTGTGCGGGGGCATTGTCCGGCTCCTGCTGGAGCACCCGTTCGGCACGCACGGCGGCACCGGAGGTTTCACCCTGAAGAAAGAGCACTCGGGCGATGCCCAGATGGGCATCTGTCTGCTGCGGGTCCAGTTCGAGGACGCGGGCGAAACTCTCGTGGGCATCGTCCAAGTGCAGCTGCTCAAGGCAGGCGCGGCTGTAGAGAAGAAGCAGGGAGATGTTGTCAGGCGACTGTTCGATGGCGTCGCGGATGGCCTGGAGTGATGACATGCCTTGTTTTGGGGGGACACTGACGGCGCTGAAACACCGTCTCACGGGGACGTAACAGGGGCCGGGCGGGCGCGCTAGAGATTTCTTTGGCATATGAGCCGAGTTAAGATTGAATGGAGCACCGTGCGGGCCGTCAGATGCCTCGCCCTGACTCACCATGAAACGCCGACTTTTTCTCGCCTCGCTCGCTGCCACCGCCACCCGGGCTGAGGAGGCCCCGCCGACGGCGGAATATGTGCTCAGCCTTGTGCGCCGCAGCTATGCCTTGCAGGATCATAAAATGACCGGGCGGCTGCGCGATGACGAAACGGGCCGCGAGGAGCCGCTGGAGCTGACGCTGAGCGGTTCGGTCATGCGGTTCCTCTTCAAAAATGATCCGCCTGAAATCATCCATCTCGATCTCACGACCACGCCTGCGACACTGTACCAGGTGAAGGCCGGCAGCAGCAGCCAGGTGCCGCTCAAAAATGCCGCCGATCCGGTGCGTGGCATGGATTTCAATTACGAGGACCTGTCTCTCCGGTTCATCTATTGGAAAAACGTGAAAATGCTGGATGCCGACGCGCGCATCACTGCGGCACGCATCAAATGCTGGCTGATCCGTGTGAATGCGCCGGATGTGAGCGGTCCTTATTACACCGTCGATCTTTGGGTTCACAAGGACAGTGGCGGCATGGCAAAAATGGAAGCCTATGACAGGCGCGGCAAGATGGTGAAGCGCTTTGAAGTGCGGAAAATGCAGAAAGTGGACGGGGCTACCGCACTCAAGGAGATGATGGTTGAGTCCCTCAATCAAACCAGCGGCGACGTCAAGGGGCGCACCTACATGACGTTGGACGCTCCGGTGAAGCAGAACTGAATAATCAAATTTGTGGAAGGCAATCAGGCGGAGTGAATCCCGCCATCATCAGCCCGTGCTTTATTCGGGCAGCGGCTGGTCCTTGGTCTCGGGCAGGAAGGCGATGAAGATGACGCCGAGGA
>CAJCCF010000641.1 GCA_903960845.1 uncultured Verrucomicrobiota bacterium
CATGTGAGACGAGGTGGGGAATCCGTGCAGCAGCAGAAGCACGGGCGCATCGGCGGGGCCGGCTTCCCGATAGAAGATGTCGAGACCGTCCACCTTGATGATTTTATGCATCGTGGACTGAGTGGGCGTGACGGCTTGTCCCTCTGCGGCGTGTGCGGGGGAAAAAGCCGCGAAGAGGAGGAAAAGAGCTGTGGCGATATGACGGGGAATGATTTTCATGGGTTTGCCTTTGTGTGATTTGGTTTTGAAGGAGTTACTTGAGGGCGCTGAGCTTCTCGACGGCTTCGGCGGTGCTCCACACGTCGCTGGCGATCATGCGGTAGTTCACGAAGGCGGCCTCGTAGCCGTCGTAGCCGGGAAGTTTCGCTGCTGCGGTGGCATCGGCGGCGACCACGACATTGAAGCCTTGTTCCACCAGTTCGCGCATGTGGGATTCCACGCAGAGGTTGGCGGACATTCCGGCGAGGATCACCTGGTTGATGCCGGCTTTGCGGAGCTGCAGGACGAGATCGTTCGACTCAGGCCCGAAGACCTTGTGCGGACTGGCGACGATGGTTTTGCCGTCGTTGATGTAGGGCTTGTACAGGTCCAGCCAGTCGGCGCCGGAACCTTCGAAGCCATCCAGGTCGAGAGCACCCTTGCGATCGAACATCTTGATGTCGTGCATGAGCTTTTCGAGTGCACCCTCGAATTTCCACTGGTGGTCGTGCTTGTAGTAGTAGTGCGGGCTGATGAAGACCGGCACGTCGGCGCTTTTCGCGGTCCTGAAGAGGCTCTCGATGTTGGCCACAGTGTTGTTCTCGGTGACGCTCTGGCCGACGACGCCCCATGCGACGCCCTTGGGGCTGAGGAAGTCGTTTTGAGGATCGGTGATGACGACGGCGACCTGCCCCTTGATCAGGTTCATGCCGGGACGAGGGATGCCGGCGTCTTCACGCGGGCCGCTGATGTAGTGGATGTGGGACTTGGTATTCATAGATCTGGTTCTTTCCTGGTGCTGGATTCGGACGGGATGGTTTTAGTGACTGCATTCACCACTTCCCGTGTTGCAGGCTTCGGGTTCGAGTTTGCCGGGTTTGACTTCAGGGAAGTCGATGACCGTTTGGGCGACGTTGTTGGTGTAGTTCGTCAGGATGTTGAGGGCGACGTGCTGGACGACCTCGATGATCTCCGCGTCGCTCAAGCTGGCGGCGCGTGCGGCTTGCAGATCGGCATCGGCGATCATTCCGCGTTGCAGCGTGACAGCACGGGCGAGTTTGAGGGCGGCGTCAGACTTGCCGTCGATGGCGGACGATTTTCTGGCAGACAGGATGTCCTCGGCTCCGAGGCCAGTCTTGCCACCGAGCAGTGTGTGGGCGCTGAGGCAGTAGCCGCAGCCGTTGATCTCAGCGACGGCGAGGGCGATTTGTTCGCGGAGCTTCGGCGCAAGCACACCGCCAGCGAGCGCACCGCTGAAGCTGAGATAGCCTTCCAGCGCAGCGGGTGAATTCCCCAGGACGCGCATCAGGTTCGGCACGAAGCCGAGCTTGCCTTTGACGGCGGTGAAGAGTTGATCGGCTTTGCCAGTGGCGGTGGCGGGGTCGGTTTGATGGAGGCGATTCATAGAGTTGGCTTGTTTGTGGTTTGAGTCGATTCGTTCGACAGACCTCTCTATTGCTCGCAGCGTGCCAAGTGCCTCGAACACGCTGGAACGCCCGTGTTTACAGGGATTGCAGCGATTCAGTCTCCTTTGGAATTTGCTACGTAATTTCGTAAATTATGAGTTTTCGCTGTCCAGCTACGAGTTTTCGCAGTAGCGATACATCCATGAACATGGATGCCCTGCAGGATGTGATTGTGGCTATTTCCGAGCATCGGTCTGTTGATGCGACGCTGCTTCGGATCACCGAGTATGTGAGTCAGTGCCTGAGGATGGGCCACGAAACTACGGCACCACTGACCACCGACGACGCGCTGGTGCGCATCTGGTTGATCGAGCTAGGCGACAAATGTGCTCGCTGTAACATGCGCAAAGAGTGTCCAGATCAGCGTGAATGCCTGCACCTCGTCGCCAGCGCAGGCAAGCTGAGAAATCCGAACGAGGACTGGCGAAGACTGGATGTGCTGGCTGACTCGGCTGAGGGCTGGTCGCGCTCTCCGCTCGGCGTCACCAACATCGGGATGATCGCGAAAACGGGCGTTTCGATCGCCACTGACATGATGGCACCAGGGCTGGATCACGACGGACTGCCTGATTGGGGACCGGCTGAAGGAGTCGTCTCGTTCACCGGACGTGCGTTGCAGTTTCGTGGGCAGGTTCTCGGAGTGCTGGCCGTTTTCTCGCGGCGCAAGCTCCCTGATGATGTGAACGACTGGCTGAGGATCTTTGCCAACCATGCGGCGGTGGCGATCGGCAATGCCCGCGCCTTTGAAGAAATCGAATTCCTCAAGCAACGGCTGGAAGAGGAAGTCAGCTATTTGAGAGAGGAAGTGAGTGAGGTGCGTGGCGTTGGAAATCTGGTCGGTGAAAGTCCCGCACTGCGCAAAGTGCAGCAACAAATCGATCTCGTTGCCCCGACGCAGGCCACGGTGCTGATCACTGGCGAGAGCGGCACCGGCAAGGAGCTGGTCGCGCGTGCGATCCATGAGCGCAGCCCGCGACACGAGCGCCCCATGATCACCGTGAACTGCAGCGCCATCCCCGAGGCCTTGTTTGAGAGCGAGTTTTTTGGCCATGCGCGAGGCGCGTTCACCGGAGCGCAGCGCGACAAACCCGGGCGTTTCGAACTCGCGAACGGTGGCACGCTTTTCCTCGATGAAATCGGCGAGCTCGCCTTGCCGATGCAGGCGAAACTGCTGCGCGTCCTGCAGGAGCAGGAAGTCGAACGAGTCGGCGAGATAAGAGCCCGCAAAATCAACGTGCGAGTAGTGGCCGCGACCAATCGAAACCTTGCTGCAGAAGTCGAGGCCGGACGTTTCCGCCAGGATCTCTTTTATCGGCTGAGTGTGTTCCCCATTGAGAACCCGCCTCTGCGCGAGCGTCGTGAAGACATCCCGCGTCTAGCCGAGCACTTCATCCGCACCGCCGCAAAACGCATGAATCGGAAGCCGCCGAAGTTCACCAATGCCGCAGCCCGTCAGCTCTCCGCCCGTGACTGGCCCGGCAACGTCCGCGAGTTGCAAAATGCCGTCGAACGCGCCGTCATCCTTTCGCGAGGAAATCCGCTCGTCTTCGACGAGACTTCAGTCCCTCCCAAAGTTCAGGCATCGGCACTTGGCCAGGGAGCATCCATGCTGACACGCTCCGAGTTGAAAGAACGCGAGCGTGAAAGCCTCGTCGCCGCCCTCGCCCAAACCAGAGGGAAAATCTTCGGCCCCGATGGAGCCGCCGCGTTGCTGGGAATGAAACCGACCACCCTCGCCTCGCGCATCAAGGTGCTGGGCATTCAGCGAAAGTAACCCCGAATCGGCAAAAAGTGTCTGTCCCGGGTGGAACACCCAACTTGGAGACGCTGCGCCAGAAGCTCGACGAGAGGATTTTCAATGGACTTCCTTTCAGAATGCAGGCTGTCAGGTCTCTAAATTGTTCACCAAGATGAATTAAGGCAAAGTTATCAGCAAACCTCCTCACGCCATGTCCCCGTGCCAGGCACACGGCCAACTCCAGCAGCTTTCATCAA
>CAJCCF010000642.1 GCA_903960845.1 uncultured Verrucomicrobiota bacterium
CGCCCCACCCGCGTGAACCACGTCGTCAGCGGCGGCGAGTACGGCTGGCGCAACGGCGCGGGCAAGTATCCCGAGTTCTACTATGACAGCCTGCCCGCCACGCTGAACATCGGCCCGGGCTCACCCACCGGAACCACTTTTGGTTATGGCGCCAAGTTCCCCGCGAAATACCAGGAAGCCTTCTACGTGCTCGACTGGAGCTGGGGCAAAATCTACGCCGTGCATCTGACGCCGAACGGCAGCACCTACACCGCCACGAAGGAAGAATTCGTCACCGGCGGCCCGCTGCCCGTTAGCGATGCCATCATCGGCAAAGATGGCGCGATGTATTTCACCATCGGCGGCCGTCGCGTGCAGAGCGGGCTGTATCGGGTGAGTTATGTGGGGAAAGAGGACACTTCAGCCATAGCCTATAAGACGGTCAATGGAGAGAATCCTGATATGAGGAAAGAGCGAAACCTCCGCCGCTCACTCGAAGCCTTCCACGGCAAACAAGACCCGAAAGCCGTCTCAACCGCCTGGCCGCATCTCAGCAGCACGGATCGCTACATCCGCGCCGCCGCCCGCACCGCGCTGGAGCACCAACCGCTCGCCGAATGGCAGGACAAAGCGCTCGCCGAGACCAACGTCACCGCGCAGCTCGAAGCCTTGCTCGCACTCACACGTCGCACCGGCGTGTGTCAGACCCATCGGACCGATCCGTCCTATCAACCCGATGCCAAATCCCGCGACGCCATCCTCGCCGCGCTGCTCAAGCACGACTTCGCCAAGCTCACGCCCGAGCAACGCCTCGGCTACGTGCGCCTCATCGAGATCGTGTTGCACCGCTTTGGCAATCCCGACGACGCCACGGTCGCCGCGATCATCGCGAAACTCGATCCCGCCTATCCCGCCGACAACTTTGAGCTCAACTGGCTGCTCACCGAAACGCTCGCCTACATCCAGGCGCCCAGCGCCGCCGCGAAAGGCATGGCCCTCATCGCTGCCGCCGAGAGCCAGGAGCCGCAGATCGAATACGCCCGGAGCCTTCGCTTCCTCAAGACGGGTTGGACACCCGAATTGCGCAAGCAGCAGCTCGAGTTCTTCCTCAAAGCCGCGAACTACAAAGGCGGGGCCAGTTTCGCGATCTTCGTCGACTTCATCCGCAAGGACTCGCTCGCCACCTTCACCCCCGAAGAAACAGCGCAGTTCGCCGAACTCATCGCCAAAAAGCCTGAGGTCAAATCCGCCATCGAAAACGTCGGCGCGATGTTTATCGGCCGCACGCCAACCATGTGGACTCTGGACGAGCTGAGCAAGGCGGCCAAAACCGGGATGAAGAACCGCGACTTTGACAACGGCCGCAAAATGTTTTCAGGCGCCGCCTGCTACACCTGTCACCGTTTCGGCAATGCCGGCGGCATGACGGGCCCTGATCTCACAGGCGCCGGTGGTCGCTACAGCCCGCATGATTTGCTCGATCAAATCATCAACCCCAGCAGCGTCATCAACGAACAGTTCGCTCCCATCATCGTCACCAAAAACGACGGCACCATCATGACCGGTGTGGTGGTGAATCTGAGTGGCGACGGCGTCACCCTGAACACCGATCTCACTGATCCGAACCAGCGCGTGAATGTGGACCGCAAGGAAGTGAAGAGCATTGAACTCAGCAAGGTTTCACCCATGCCGCCCATGCTGCTGGCCATGCTCAAGAAAGAGGAAATCCTGGATCTCATGGCCTACGTGCTGAGCGGTGGAGACAAGACGAACGCGATGTTCAAGAAGTGAGGCAACGCCCGCTTTTCATCTCATGAAGCTTCAGATCGCCGCTATTTGTCTGGCATTCCTCAGCCTGCGCCAGGCGTTCCCGGCGCAGCCGAACATCCTCTTCATCCTCACCGAGGATCAGGGTGCGCACATGGGGGCACTCGGCACTGCCGATGTGAAAACGCCGCACATGGATGCGCTCGCCGCCAGAGGGACCTTGTTCCGGCGGGCCCACGTTGCTTATCCGGTCTGCTCGGCATCGAAGGCCTGCATCATGACCGGCCTGCACTCGCACAGCAACGGCCTGGTCAACAACACCAGCAACCATTTCAAACCTGCGGCCAAGCTCACGGAAGCAGAAAAGAAAGCGCCACCC
>CAJCCF010000643.1 GCA_903960845.1 uncultured Verrucomicrobiota bacterium
CGCTTAGAAATTGCTTTTGAAGGTTGGGCTGGATTCGGAAATGGCGTGGTGATCGTCACCACCAACCTGTTCGAGAACTACGATCCCTCTCTGCTTCGCCGCATTCAGCGCCACATCAAATTCCGCATTCCAGACGCCTCCATGCGCAGGGAGCTCTTCGCCCTTCATCTCCCCAACCCTGATCGGGTGCAGGCTAATTACGCGGTTCTCGCGGAGCTATCACGCGGCCTCAGCGGCGGGGATATTCTCAACATATGCGTGAACGCGATTCATGCAGGCAGCACGGATGCGAATCCGGAGCGGTGGATGGTCACGCATGCGATACTGGAGCGGGAGATCAGGAAGGTGAGGAAGGCGAAGGCGGAGCACTCGGGAGAGAAGGTCAAGAGCCGCAGGAGGATTGGGTTTTGCGCGTGACATGGTTAAATGCTCACCCATCCACCAGAACGTTCATGGCAATGGCTGCCCTGAACGCAGAGCGCTCCAGCCTCGAAGCACTCTGTATAGAACCCAGATGCCGACCATGAAAATCCCAAGAGGTGCGGTCAGAAAGCCGATCAAGAGCAGCGTCAGAGGCGCGGAAATGGTGAGCACCAGAACACTCCAGAGCAGCGCCCACCAGAACGTGCGTATCTGCCAGCCGAAGTGGCTCGCAAGCCATGTGCCAGCCACCTCACGACGTCTGGCGTAGTTCATCAGCACGGCCACGATGGAGGGCACGCCGAAGATGAAACTTCCCACGATTGTGGCCGCGCCGGTCACGCCAATGAGTACGGAGATCAGGTGAAGCGCGTAAATGACGTGCGTGTAGGTGACGAGCGATGGGTTTTGGACTGGGATGATTTGGCTCATGGCGTCAGCATGGATCCGGATAGGGTGAACACATTCTTGCGCGTCACTCTCAATTCGGTCTCCAGAAAAGCATGGCTCCTGATTTCTGCTCAGTGCTTGGCGCGGTTTTTAAGGCAGGCAGCAGGTAGTGCCCGGCTCCGATTAGGTCGTCCGTTAGTGTCGGTGTTTGTCTCAGCACGCCACTGAAGCTCACTTTCCGCAACTCCATCAGGTCCAGCAGCTCAAAGGTGCCTATGTAGGCACCGGTGCCTGGCGTCACCGTCATCTTCCACGCTCGGGTGTTCGCGAATGGCGTGACCACGCTCACCGCGTTGATACTGTTGACAGACACAACCGTGGGAAGAGCCCCTCCCGACAGGCTTCCCGTTGGGCTGTAGTCCACCTCCCAGCGTCCGCCCACCCCCAGCTCCAGACGCGTGGCAAGTTGGCTCGTTGCGGTTGGGATCTGCCACGGGTCCACCCTGAGAGTGCTCGTCACAGGACCGAAGCCTGAGCGGTAACTTAGGTCTTTGAGTTGTCCCGCCTTCACCCAGGTCAGGTTACTGCCAGCCACATAAGACTTTCCTGCGAGTCTTGGGTGCGGCACCAGAGTGAAACTGCCTGCCACATAACTGTCCTTTCTTGCCGGTGCATAAGGTTGCACGAACAGCCGGTAACCAGGTTTCTCTGCCACGTCAGCTGCCAGCCCTGCCGTGAAGGCGGTTCCGTCGGCCAGCTTTCCTGTCAGGGTCATTTTGCCTGTGGCATCAACCTTTGCCGTTGCCCAACCAGCGCCGGCTGGCACGGACTCCCCGGCTGGCTTGGCAGGTTCCAGGATGGCCGTGTAGCTGCCTTCCTGCGCCGACTTCTGCCCCGCGGGCAGGCTGAGCAGGCGAATGCCGTCTTCTGCTGCTGCCACCAGCACTCCGGCGCGCCTGACCTCGCACTTCAGCTCGCCAAACATCGACAGCACCACCTTTAACTCATAGACCACTCCCAAGACGGTTTTACTCATGGTCGCCGTGGCCCGTCGGCTTTGGGCTGACAGACTCAGGCTCCCGCTCCATGCAATGGGGGCGGTCTCCATGCCCAGCCTCAGACTCGCCGTGAAGGTGCGGCTGGCCCCCGGTACAGTGAGGGCCAGATGGCCGTTTGGCAGGCCGCTCTCCGGATGCTTCAGCAGAGCTTCGTAGCTGCCAGCCACACCCTCAACCACGAGCGTGCCTGGGCGGTGCACCAGCTTGTAGTTCGCCGTTACCGAGCCCCCACTGGAGGTGATTGGGTAGCTGCCTACGGGGCTGCTGGTGGTGGCTGTTGTAGAGACAGTGATTGGCTTGCTCAGAACGGACGCCAATTTGTCCGCTCCGATGAACCCGTCAAAGATCA
>CAJCCF010000644.1 GCA_903960845.1 uncultured Verrucomicrobiota bacterium
CACTCAAGCTTCACGATCCGGTCAAGCGTGAGATCGTGCTCACCACTGACAAGCCCTGGGAAGGCAGCACCTGCGCCTACTTCAGCGTCATTCAGGATGGCAAAAGAGTGCTCATGTATTACCGCGGCTCATCAGGCGGCTCGGATCACAGCGATGCGCAGGTCACCTGCGTGGCCGAAAGCAACGATGGCATCCATTTCACCCGGCCAAAACTCGGCCTGATCGAGGCGGGTGGAACAAAGGACAACAGCGTCATCTGGCGCGGTGTCGAGTCGCACAACTTCTCGCCCTTCCTTGACGCGAATCCGAAAGCCAGGCCCGAAGAGCGCTTCAAAGCACTCGGCGGTGTGAAACAGCCCGGCAAAAACTGGCAGCAGGGTGAAACACCGGGAGGCCTCTACGCCTTTGCTTCCTCGGATGGCATTCACTGGAAGAAGATGAAGGACACACCGGTCATCACCAAGGGTGCCTTTGATTCGCAGAACCTCGCCTTCTGGGACACGACGCGGAATCGCTACACCTGCTTCAGCCGCATTGGCTTCAACAAAGTCCGGGCCGTGCAGAGCAACACTTCGACAGATTTCCTCACCTGGACCGAGCCGGTGCCTCACAAGTATGCGGAAGGTGTGCCGTGGGAGCATTTCTACACCAGCGCCACGGTCCCCTGCCCCACCGCGCCGCATTTGTTCCTCTCCTTTCCGAAGCGCTTCATGCCGGCGCGCAAGAAAGTGCCTGAGCATGAAGGCCCGGGTGTCAGTGATGCGGTCTTCATGTCCAGCCGGGACGGCGTGAACTGGGACCGGCCCTTTCTCGAGGCCTGGGTGCGCCCGGGTCCGGATCTCAAAAACTGGACCGACCGCAACAACATGACCGCCAACGGCATCATCGAGTCCAGCGACACCGAATGGTCGCTCTACATCAGCGAGCACTACCGCCACGCCGATCACCGCATCCGCCGCCTCACCGTGCGCCGTCAGGGCTTCGCCTCCATGCATGCCGATGCCAGGGGCGGTGAATTCACCACGCATCCGCTGAAGTTCACCGGTAACAAACTTTTACTCAACTACGCCACCTCGGCCGCTGGCAGCATTCAAATCGACGCGCTCGATGAAAGCGGCAAAACCGTCGCCACCATGCCTGAACTCTACGGCGACGAGTTCGAGGCCAGGGCTCTCGATGTTTCCAAACTCTCCGGCCAAATCATCAGCCTGCGCGTGCGGATGAAGGACGCCGATTTGTTCGCACTGCGTTTCGCCGAGTAGCCCGGCCCTTCCCGGCTGCTCTCCTCACACCCACCCACAGGCTGAAAAGCCTATTCGACCACCTCATGCGCCTCCTTCCCATCCTCCTCGCCCTTTGCACTCCGCTCTTCGCTGATGACATTCAGCGCTTCGTCGCGATCGACAATGTTTGCGCCTGGCCAAACCTCACGCTGATGCCTGATGGCAGCATCAATGCCACCATTTTCGGCCAGCCAAGCCACGGACAAATGGCGGGCGCGGCTGAATGCTGGAACAGTCCTGACGGCATGTTCTGGACAAAACGCGGCATCCCCGCGCCGAACGAGCCGCACACCAACCGGATGAACGTCGCCGCTGGTCTCGCGAAGAACGGCGACCTGCTCGTGCTCTGCTCAGGCTGGACGGATGTGAAACAGTCTCAACGCCCCAAGCAGGCAGCCTTCCGCGACGACATCCTCGGCACCTGGGTTTGCCGCAGTAGTGATGGCGGTAGAGTGTGGTCGCAGATCAAGGAGTTCCCCGCACCTGATGCCGGCTGGACCAGCTACATCCCCTTTGGCGACATCAAGTCCGGTGAAGATGGTGCGCTGCACGTTTCTTGTTATGGCGGCGAGTTCACGGACCCAACCAAAAGCACGAAAACCAAAGGCTACCGCTCCTGGCACTTCCGCAGTGATGACGACGGCAGGACCTGGAAGCGCATCAGTGTCATCCACAAGACCGGCAATGAAACCACCGTCCTCCATCTCGGCGGCAAGCGCTGGCTTGCCGCAGCACGCGAGACGGCGATGGATCTTTTTCTATCTGAAGACGATGGCGCGACATGGACGGGCCCGACACGTGTCACACAGAAAAACGAGATCAACGGCCACCTCGCCAGACTCAAAGACGGCCGCATCATCCTCGCCTACGGCAACCGCATCAAGACGGGCGGGCAACTCGGCGTCCTCGCCAAATTCAGCAGTGATGAAGGCAGGACCTGGGGCGAGCCGATCCGCATCGCCCACACTCAAACAACGGACTGCGGCTACCCAAGCACCATTCAGCGGGCCGATGGCCGGCTCGTCACGGCCTGGTATTCCGGAGCTTCCGAGTATCACGCCCGCTACCACATGGGTGTCGCCATCTGGAACGCTCCAGCACCATGAGCGCCGGACGTTACCGCCAGTGCATTCTTGGCACCTGCTGCGTGCCTTGGAATGAGCGCTTTGAGTTTGAAGAGGACATCTTCCGCCGCAGCGTGCGCCATCAGATCACCAGCGGCATTCGTGATCTCTACATCTTCGGCACGGCGGGTGAAGGTTATGCCGTCAGCGAATCCCAGTTCGATGCCATCACGCGGATTTTCCTCGATGAAACGCGGATCGATGGCGTGCAGTCCATGATCGGCCTCATCAGCCTGTCGCTTCCCGCCATCATCGAACGCATCGAACGCGCCCGAGCCATGGGTGCGCGGCGGTTTCAGCTGAGCCTGCCGGGTTGGGGTGTCTTGAACGATGCGGAAGTGCAAACCTTCTTCCGCGAAACCTGCGGACGTTTTCCCGATTGCGAGTTTTTGCACTACAACCTCATGCGCGCCGGACGCCTCCTCACCGGAGCTGAATACGGACAGCTGGCTCACAGGCACGAAAATCTCGTCGCGACGAAAAACAGCACGGCGGACGAGGCGCGTCTCCGCGGGCTCATGACGGATGCACCTCAACTCCGGCACTTCATCACCGAGACCGGTTTCGCCAAAGCGGCACTCATGGGTAGCTGTGGCTTCCTGGTCTCTTTCCTCTCGACGAATTTCACGCGGGCCATCGATTTCTTCCACGCCGGTTGTGAGCAAGACCGCGTCAAGCTCGCTGCCATCGCCTCTGAGTTTGAAGGTCTGATTGATGCGTTCAAGACCGCCGTCGGCGACACCGCCCACATGGACGGCGCTTTCGACAAGCTCTTCTGCCGCATTCACGATCCCGAGTTCCCCTTGCGGCTGCTGCCGCCTTATGAATCCGTGCGCACAGAACAGTTTGATCACTACCTCAATCTCATGCGTGCACATCACGCCGCGTGGCTGCCATGAGGACCATCACTTCTTCCGCCGCATCTGTCCGCACTGACTTCAGCTTTTAAAAATCGCCACCCTGCACACCACCATGCCCATCCTCCCCCACTCCGACCTCCTCCAACTCAAGCGCTGGAACACTCCAACCATCTACAATGGCTGGGAACAAATCACCAAATGCGACTCGGGCGCGGACGCTTTTAACATCGAGGAAACGCGCGATTTCATGCCGCAAATGGGACCCATGGTCGGCTACGCCGTCACCGTCGTCATCGAGCCCAGCAACAAGGCCCATCGCGAGGCCAATCCGAACGCCGGCAGCGAATACCGCCGCTACATCGCCAGCATCCCCGGGCCGAAAATCGTCATCGTGCAGGATCTCGACAAGCCTCGTGTCATCGGCTCCTTCTGGGGGGAGGTGAACAGCAATATCCACCGCGCACTCGGCTGCGTCGGCACCATCACCGATGGCGCGATCCGCGATGTCGATGAGATGACGAATGCAGGCTTCAAGGCCCTTGCCCGCCGCCTCTGCGTCGGCCATGCGCACGTGCACCCCGTACGCTGGAATTGTGAGGTCGAGGTCTTTGGCCGCACCGTCCGTCCGGGCGATCTCATTCACGCCGACAAGCACGGCTTTCTCGTCATCCCGACGGAAGACCAGTCGCGCATTCTTGAAGCCTCCCGTTTCATGGACTCCAACGAATGCGAGACCGTCATCCCGGCGGCCCGCAATTCTTCAGGCCTTTCCACGGATCAGCTTCTCACCAATCTGGAATCCTCCATCACTCAATTCAGCGCCAACGTGAAGACCAAATTCCGGCGCGAAGGCGAGTGGTGAGCGTTTGATTCAGGCGGCCGTCACGGCATCCGCCACCGGATGCAGGATCAAATCGCCCGACACATTTTTTGGCAGGGTCGTCAGCAGCACAAAGGTCGTGTCTGTCGCCGGATCCGCCCAGGCCAGCGTGCCCGTCGAGCCGCTGTGGCCAAAGGTTTGCGGTGAACAACCTTTGCCAAAGCCTTCCGCACCAACCATGAAACCGATGCCGCGGTGCGCTTCCAGCTTGGGAGTGTGATCCTTGATCATCAGCCGCGCCGTTTCCTCTCGCAGCACCTTGCCATCGGGATGCATGAAGCTGCGCAGAAACACCGACAAATCATGTGCCGAACTGTGCGCACCGCCCCAGGGCGCGGCGAGGTTGCGCCAGTAATCGCTGTTCCAATCCCAGCTCTTCGCGTTCGGATCGCCCGCACCGGCCTCGGGCGCGGCATGCTCGGTTTGCATCGGCATCATGTCGGCTTTCGCATAGTTGCCGAGCCCGAGAACCAGGCGCGGCGTCCCCAGTGGCGTGAAGACTTGTTTCGACAGAAACTCAGGCAGCGCCATTTTCGCCACGCGCTCCACGATCTCAGCGGCCAGCAGAATGCCCATGCTTTGGTAATGATACCTGCTGCCCGGCGCAAACAGCAGCGGCGTGCGCACGGCTCCCTTCACAAACTCGGACAACGGCACATGCCTGGCACGCAGGGCGTTGTTGTCCGCCAGTTGATCCGGCAATCCGGAGGTATGCGTGAGCAATTGCTCAATCGTGATCTCTTTCCGCGCTCCCTCCGAGAACTCAGGCAGATACTTCACCGCATGATCCGACAACTTCAGTTCACCACGATCCACCAGCACCATCACCGCGACGGCAGTGATGGGTTTGGTGATGGAACCAAGCAGGAACATGGAGTCCGGCTCGGCCTTTCCAAACGCGCGCTCAAAAATCTCCGCGCCGCGTTGAACCCTCAACACTGCGGATGAGAGCATGGCATTGTCGATCTGCTTCTGAATGATTTGTGTGGCGGTTTGCATGGCAGTTGGGCTGGCGCTTTGGCTTCTCACCGCCGTGAGGCTGGCGAGCAGGGTTGTGAATGATCGACGGTTCATCATGGGGTGATTTTCTTTGCGGGTTCCCTGGCCTGGATAACAAAATCAAAGAGCTGTCCATAGCGCCTGCCATCGAGGGTGATGTCCATCGGAATCATCTGCACGCCAGCGGGCAGTTTGGCGGAGTCCGCAGTGAGTTTGACCTTGAAGCTCCGGCGTGATTTGGGTGCAACCGCTCCTTCAAGGATCGCAGGCTCGGCCCGCACACCAGGAGGAAGCTGCAGGACGACGCGATGCTGCTGCGCCTGATCGCGGAAGTTTCGGACGGTGATGCTGACTTCGGCAGCTTTGGCCACATCGACACGGTAGGGATAGGCACTGACCCAGTAGGGATCGAAAAGGTATTCATAGTTCGTGTCAGGCAGCAGCTCCTGATACTCACGGATGATGCGCAGAGCCCAGTCGTGATAGCGTTCGATGAAGCCTCCGGGTTCGGTCATCAGCACCCCGTGCGCTCCCATGATGATGTCGGGTTGAAGCTTTTGCAGGTACTTCGCGGCAACAAGGTAGCCTTCCCCGATGATCGCGCTGTTGCGTGCGTTCACACACTCGTGACCATTCTGCGCGGGATCGGCGGGATCGCCAAAAAGATTGTCGCCGGTGAAGACGACCTTTTTGCCATCAAGCTCCAGCCACAGGGCGTTGCCAAATTCAGTTTGTCCCGGCATCCAGTCGATGTGCAGCTTGTAGCCTTCCCAGTCGATGACATCGCCCGCCTTCAGGATGCGGTCGATCTTCGCTTTCTCAAACCCGGCGTTGTAGGCGCCGATCATCGCCGGGTAATCGTAAAAGCGCGGGTTCTCACACTTGTCGGCGATGCTGTCCATGGTCCAAAATTTCACACCGTGATCCTGCAGCGCGGGAAAGAGGGTGAAGTGGTCGCCATGCGAGTGGGAGATCCAGCAGGCATCGATCTGCTTCAGGTCGAGATGCTCCTTCATGTCGCTGATGATGCGCTCCAGCACGAGCTTCGGGAACAGGCCGCAATCCAGCAGCAGAGCATGTCCGCTGTCGGCGATGAGCATGGCAAAATTCTTCCCCGCCATTTCCGGGCCGAACATGAACAGATGCGGAGACACCTGCACGACGTAATGCACCTGCGTTGCTTTCGTGGCCGGATGCAGGCCGCGCTTGGACAGGTTGTCGACGGGATAACCACGAATGTAATCAGGCCGGAAAGCGGCCAGTTTCTGCTGGTAGGTCTCCATCTGCTTGGCCGCATCGCGAATGACCGGCCCATGCGCTGGAAGCGCTGTCTCAATGGCCAGGGCGGCGAGCTTTTGCACCGAGGCGATGAGCGTGTCGAGGCCCTTGGCAAAGCCGTAATCCCACTCGGTGTCGAACCAGTTCGTCATCTTCGCGCCGTCATGCATGAGTCCGCCGGTGAAAGCGAGGGTGCGCCCGTCATGCTTGATGACAAAGCTCATGCCTCCCGGCGAGTTTCCAGGCGTGCTCACGCAGGTGATTTCAAAACCGTTCCAGAGGAACACCTCGCCATCCTTGAGCGTGCGGTCGATCTTCAGCGGTGCCGCGGGTGGCCGCACATAGCTCGATCCATGCACACTGTATTTGTCACCAAGCCTCGGGTTCCATTTGCGGAAGGTGAGCGGGTTTTCGAGGATCTCTCTCTCCGTCTCCGATGCCGCAACCTTCGTGACCGCCCGATCCAGTCCCGGCCCGCCCTGGCACTGCTCGCGATGATGATCCGTGAGCAGTACCCACTCAACCCGCTTCACGCCAATCTCAGCCAAATGCTCCAGCACACCGCCATCGCCCAGATTGATGAGCAGCGCTGCATCGCCCGCCTTCAGCACATACACATTGCAAGTGTCCTGCCAGAGCTGCACGCCCGGCACCGGCTGCTGAAACCCGGCGAGTGCCAGGCCTTGCAAAGCGAGTAGCGCAGAAAGAAAACGGATCATCTGCTTACCAACGTCATGAAAGTGCGATTCACTGCAATCTCATGCGCTTCACCGCGCGAGTTCACTCATCACGGCGAGTGTCATCGCTTTGACGCCGGAGGTGATGGAGGGGGCGGGGGCGGGGCGGTAGAATGGCGAGTGGAGGCTGGGCAGGATTTCGCCTGTCGCGTTTGCCTTCTCGATTTTTTCGGGAGAGACGGTGCCGAGCCAGACGAGGAACACGGGAATCTTGTCTGGCGTCATGGTGTAGCGGGAGAAGTCCTCGCCGGCCATGGAGGTCTTGCGCTCGATGATGCTGGCCGTGCCAAAGGCCTGTGACCAGACCTGGCTCACACGTGCGGTGAGCGCGGGATCGTTGAACAGGGACGGCGTGCCGGGGCCGGTCAGTTTGATCTCGGGCAGCAGATTTTCCGGCAGTCCGGCGGCGATCCCCATGCCCCGGCAAATGCGTTTGATCGACTCCAGCACTTTGGCCCGTGTTTCAGCACTGGTGGTGCGCACGGTGAGGCCGAGTTCGACCTTGTCCGGGATGATGTTGTGCTTGGTGCCGCCATTGAACTTGCCCACGGTGACCACCACAGGCTCGACGGGATGCAGTTCGCGACTGTCGATGGTTTGCAGTGCCAGCACGATCTGCGAAGCCAGCACGATGGGGTCCTTGGTCGTGTTGGGCATCGCGCCGTGACCGCCGACGCCTTTCACCAGAATGTCCACCGTGTCCGTGCTCGCGGTGGCCGGGCCGCTGGTGACACCGAAAGTCCCGGCAGCCAGTCCCGCATCACAATGCAGAGCCAGGCACACTTCGGGTTTCGGAAAGCGCTGGAACAAGCCATCCTCAATCATCGCCAGCGCGCCCATGCCACGCTCCTCCGCCGGTTGGGCGATGAAGACGAGCGTGCCTTTCCACTGATCCTTCGATGCCGCGAGCGCCCGTGCCGCACCGATCCAGCACGTCATGTGCATGTCATGGCCGCAGGCATGCATCACGGAGACATCGTTGCCGGCATCGTCCTTGGTGGTGGTCTTGCTGATGTAGGGCACCGAGCCGATTTCACGCACCGGCAGTCCATCCAGATCCGTGCGCACCAGCACCGTCCTGCCCGGCCCGTTTTTCAGCACCGCGACCACGCCAAAGCCACCGACCTTCGTGGTCACTTCAAATCCCAGCGCCCTGATTTCATCAGCCATGCGCGCGCTCGTTTTTTCCTCATGAAACGACAGCTCCGGATTTGCATGCAGGTGCTCGTAAAGTTTGATCAGCGCCGACCGCTGCGCCTCGATGCAGGTGTCGATGGATTCCGCAGCCTGCAGAGTGGCGATGTTGAGAAGGGCGAGGGCAAGTGTCTTCATTCGTGATGGGTGCGGGTGAAGAAACGTCATTCCCGCACCGGTTCACTCCAACACCCCAAGTTTCGGCAGGAACCGGATCTGGTGCCATTCAGGAACCACCACTCGATGGTTGCCCGCCGGGAGGAAAACCGTTTGGATTCCATCCGCCCAAGCTTTTTCTCTGAGCTGATGGCAGCATCATTCACCACCCGCTTCCCATGCCCACACTCCGCCCATCCCGCATTCTTCGCGAACTCCGTGCCGGTCAAAACAGCACCATTCTCAAACTCAACATGGGCGATCCGCGCATCGTCGAGCTTGCCGGACTCTCCGGAGCCAGTGCCGTGTGGCTCTGCAATGAGCATGTGCCGAACGACTGGCTCAATCTCGAACACCAGATCCGCGCCGCCAAACTGTACGACATGGACACCATCGTGCGCGTCAACAAAGGCGGCTACAGCGAATACGTGAAGCCCTTCGAATGCGATGCCACCGGCATCATGGTCCCGCATGTGATCAGCGCCGATGAAGCGCGCAACGTCGTGGACATGGTCCGCTGCCGACCGCTCGGCAGCAAGGCGCTCGATGCCGGCAACATGGACGGTCTGTTCTGCCAGGTGCCGCTGGCCGACTACGCGCACCACTGCAACACTGAAAAGTTCGTTATCCTCCAGATCGAGAGTCCCGAGGCGCTCGAAGTCGTCGAAGAAATTGCCGCCGTCCCCGGTTTCGACATGCTGCTCTTCGGTGCCGGTGACTTCAGCCACCGCATCGGCAAACTCGGCCAGGCCACCTGCCCCGAAGTCGTCGCCGCGCGCAAGCGCGTTCACGCTGCGGCCATCAAGCATGGCAAACACGTCGCAGTCGCCTCCTTGTTCGGCCAGAAAGACCAACTCATCGAAGAAGGCACCCGCATCTTCACCCTTGGTGCCGATGTGATTGAACTCGGCAACGCCTTCCACAAACTCGTGAAGGACTTCGGCGGCGGCGCGGCGGCACCTGGCAGTGATTCGGTTTACGCTTCAAAAAAGTGACTGGAATAGTGACAGGATCATAAAGTTTTAAGCCTCATTATCCTGTCCCTCATCATCCTGTCACCCCTCAAGCCTCACGTCACACCCACCAGTCAAGACACTGAATTAATGACAGGATAATGGAGGACAGGATCATAAGAATCTAAGACTCATTATCCTGTCATCCCTCAAACCTTACGTCATGCCAATCACCCTCTCATGTCCCGTGGTGAAGCCGACCAAACAACGCTTCTATGACGTAGACAGGATTGTGCGGGGCTTGGCTTTCGACATTCACAATGAGTTTGGGAGGTTGCTAAGCGAGGTGATTTATAAACGGGAACTCGCGAACCGCTGCACCGCCGCCGGCCTGGATTGTCGTAGAGAGGTCAAGGCGACGCTTAAACACGGTTCTTTCGTCAAGGACTACTACATCGACCTTTTGCTGGAGCATGGCGTACCACTCGAGGCCAAAACAGCAGAATCCATCGTTGATGCGCATCGGGCACAATCGATGAACTACCTCTACTTGGCAGAACTGCCGCACGGTACGCTCCTCAACTTTCGTCCTTTGAAGGTTGGGCACGAGTTTGTGACCACGACGCACACGCACGAATCCCGAAGGGCTGTAACCTTCGTCACCACCCATTGGAAATCCCTGCATCCGCGAATGGAAGAAATGCGGCTTCGAATGATGGACTTGATTCATGATTGGGGTGCCTTGCTCGACACTCAAGCCTACCGCGAAGCTCTGATCTTTTTTATGGGCGGGACCGGCGTGATCCGCCTGATTGATTTCTTCTCTGACGGCCACGTAATCGGACAACATGAAATGCCAATGCTGACGGATGACATCGGCTTTGCCATGACCTCGATCAATCGCAGTCCATCACTCATGCGCCGGCATCTTCTGCGCTTTCTCATCCACACCAAAATGCAAGCCATCGCATGGATCAATTTTAATAAAAATCAGATCTGCTTTGAAACGCTTCAAACGTGAATCCTTCGCCATCATACAAATCCACAAGCCTTCCCCAAGATCCTGTCACCCCTCAAACCTCACGCCTTTCCAGCCAATCAAGACACTGAATCAATGACAGGATAATGGAGGACAGGATCATAAGAATTTAAGACCCATTATCCTGTCCCTCATTATCCTGTCACCCCTCAAACATCACGCCTTTCCAACCAATCAAGGCACTGAATTAACGACAGGATAATGGAGGACAGGATCATAAGAATTTAAGACCCATTATCCTGTCCCTCATTATCCTGTCACACCTTCAAACTTCACTCCTTACTCACCAACCAATGCAATGAATTAATGACAGAATAATGGAAGACAGGATCATAAGATTTTATGCTTCATTATCCTGTCCCTCATTATCCTGTCACCCCTCAAACCTCACGTCATGCCTTCCTCACTCTTCTCCCTTCAAAACAAAGTTGTCCTTCTCACCGGTGGTGCCGGGCTCTATGGCCGTGGTTTGGCCGCGATGCTGGCTGAGACGGGCGCGACGCTGATTCTCGCATCACGCGATTCGACCAAGCTGCAGGTTGTGGCCGATGAGGAAACGGCCAGGGGCCACCGTGTCTTTGCCGAGTCGCTTGATCAGGGCGATGAAGCTTCCGTCGTGGCGCTGCATGAGCGCATCACGGCGCGCTTTGGTCCGCTGCACGGTATGGTGAACAATGCGGTGCTGCGCCCGATGAAAGGCGCAAACGGTGCCGCCGAGCAGTTTGCTGAATCCATGCGTGTGAACGCCACGGGCGTGATGCTCATGCATCGTCATTTTGGCAAAACCATGGCCGAGGCCGGACGTGGCAGCATCGTGAACATCGGCAGCATTCAGGGCATGATCGGGCCGAGCTATGAACTCTACACCGGCACGAACATGGGCGACATGCCGCCCGATTACTTTTTCCATAAAGGCGGCATGGTGAATCTGACCCGCTTCTACGCGGCGCTCTACGGACCAACGAGCGTCCGGGTGAACTGCCTGGCACCCGGCGGTTTTTTCAACAACCAACCCGAGCCCTTCCTGTCACGCTATTGCGAGCACACCATGCTCAATCGCATGGCCGATGACCGTGACCTCGGCGGCTCGGTCATCTTCCTGCTCAGCGATGCCTCCCGCTACATCACGGGGGTGAATCTGCCTGTGGATGGTGGCTACACGGCGAAGTGACAGCCGCCAGGCATTGCTTGTCATCAGCGTCTGTCGACCGCTCATAGTGGTCGATCGGCCCGGACTTCCAGTCGTCACGCAACCGCACGTCATTGGCACCGGCAAGCTCACCCGGGGCGCTGGGAGGTGCCAGGTTTTCCCGGCTGCGCATCTCCCACCAGCACCTGCCGCGATGGTTGTGCTCATGGTCAATGACGAATCCGGCCTCCTTCATCAGCGGACCAATCCAGCCCATGCAGTGATCACAATAATCCGGGTATTGATCGAGCCCGTTGCGAATCAGAAAACCCTTCGACGGGCACTCCAGCATGTCGATCCGAATGACATCGTCTCCATGCGCGATGGCAAATCCGGCGGCCTCATGGTCGAGCGTGTGCGACCAATATTTTTTCATGCCCTCAAAGCCCTGACCCATGATCAAATCCCGCGCATGCGTCTGCGAATCGCGATGAATCGCCTCGTCCCAATACTCACGCACCAGATCGTGACCGCCCTTGTCATCGAGCCAGGCGAAAGTCCATTCGTAGTGCCCGCAGAAATCGTAACAGCCTAGCATGAGGTGACCTCCTTGATATTGTTGAAAACTTGAGCGGGCACCCGGGCATCACCCGGATGAAAGGTTTGCCGGCAGGAACCATTGCCACCGGTGACCCGCGCAGTGAACCCGGCAGGTCCGGCGATGGCTTCATTGATGAAGTAACAATGCTGGCAGAAAGCCGGGATGATTTCGCGCTGATTGTCGCGCAAATGCTTGATCGCAGGACAGGTCTTCACCTCCACGACCACGCAGTCAGCACTTTCCTGAACCTCCACTTCAGCGCCGGGTTCAGCGGCAAAGAACGCACGCCAGTGGGCGGCGATGGCGGAGGTGCCGCCCTCCCTCCATTTGGCACTCACCGGTGAAAAATAGCGTGCTCCCAGATCCGTCCAGTATTGCCTCAAACCTTCCATTCCAAAACGGCGATGGATGAAGCGAAAGGTGGCATTGATGGCCATGTAAAAGTCCGAGGCTCCGACAGGCTTGGTGTCAGTGTATGGCAGAGGATTGGGGTCGCTGGTCATGGAGGATGTGAGTTTTTAGCCGCGCCGTGTGGGTTTGACCAAGGCCAGCAGCAGGCCGCTGATCAGCACACCGATTGCCGAGCCCATGAGCAGGTAACTCAGGTCCACCTGGTGCTCCTTCAGCCATCCGCCGAGGTAGGCCGCCACGCCGCCGATACAGCAGCTGAAGAAATTCAGCATGCCATAGCCGGTGGCCCGATGCTGCGGCTCCGCGACCTGACAGAGGATGGGCATCATGTTTGAGTCCGAGCAACCGCGGGCGAAACCAAACACGATGAGGCAGATGATGGCGAACCACAGCGCCTCGGTGTGAGTGGTCAGGAGCACAAACGGAGAAGCAAGCGTCAGCGCAATCATCGGCACCCACACACGCCCGCGAAGCTGAGTGCGGCTCCAGCGGTCGGCCCAGGCACCGCCGACGAGCACGCCGGTGAATGCAGCGACCTGCATGTAGGCCGTGGCCGTGAACCCGGCCTTGGTTTGAGAAAGGTGGTAGTGCTCGCGCAGAAAGGTGGGCATCCATGTCGTGAAGGCCCAGCCGGCAAAGCCCAGCAGTCCCCAGTGCAGCGCAATGATCCAGAAGGTGCCGCTGCCGCCCAGGGCTCGAAACGTATCCATTGGGTGCACCTTTGCCTTGCCGGCATTGGCGTGATGAGCGGCGGGCACATCACGCAGACTCAGCGCCAGAACCCCCGCGAGCACGAGCCCCACAACACCAAAGGTGGAAAAGCCGGACGACCAGCCGTGATTGTCCGCCATCCATCCGCCCATACCCCCGAGGGCCACGCCTGCATAGATGCCGCTCATGTGGATGCCCGTGGCCAGCGAGCGCGTGCTGCCGCGATGATAGTCCGCGATCAAAGCGAGCGCGGCGGGGATGTAGCAGGCTTCACTCACTCCCATGAGCACACGGGTGGCGAGCAGTTGCTCATAGGTCTGCACATACGCCGTGGCCAGCGTCACCGCCGACCACACGCCGAGGCTGATTAAAATCACCCGGCTGCGGCTGAAACGATCCGCACACCAGCCACCCAGCGGACTGAGCAGGCCATAGACCACAAGAAAGACCGTGAACAACATGCCGAAGTCATCATCGCCCATGGGTATCGCTGTCTTGATCGAATCACGCATCGTCGTGAGCATGTTGCGATCCAGATAATTCAGGCAACCCACACCCCACAGCAGCCCGACGATCAGCCAGGCCCTCGGCAAAGGGCGAATGTCAGCGGCTGGATCGGGTGAGTTCGTGATGGTCATGGGCTGTAGCTTTGTAGCGCAGGATGAAACGCTGATGCGATCTTTAATTGTGCGCTAATCTCCGCGGTTCGCCGATCCGCGGGGCCCGCTGAGCTTTGAAGGAAGCCCGATGGGCAGCAGGCTCGCCACACTGCCGCACACCACGCCGACCACGAGGGAACCCGGCATGATCCACATGATGCTGATTGGCGGCAATCCAAGCGTTGCGGAATAGGCAATGCACACCGCCGTCGTCACACTTGCCAGGGCCGCCATCAGCGCGCCGAAGGTCGTGGCCCAGCGAACAAACATGGCCATGAAAAAAAGCACGAACAACGGCGCGGTGAGAAGATTCACAGCCCGGTAGCAGACATCCAGAAGATTGCCCTCAATCTGACTCACCAACAAACTGATCAGGATCACCGCGATGCCGATGCTGACTGAAATCCAGCGGACCAGTTTCATGCGCCCGAGATCGGTCAGCGGCTTGCTGCGAAAGCGCACGATGAAGTCCTCCGTGATGACCAGAGAGGAGGAGTTCATCCCCGACGACAGGCTGGACATGGCGGCGGCAAGAACGGCGGCAATGATCACACCCGTCATGCCGGCAGGCAGACCGACCATCACAAAGCGCGGAAACAGGCGGTCAGCACCGGTGACGAGGCTGGCGGATTCCGTGAACAATTCGGGATGCGCAGTGAAGTAGCCGACCACGGCCAGCCCGACCAGACCCAGCAGAATGCCGACCAGTGCCTCAGCCCACAGCGTGGTGAAAAGGGACCGCCTGGCCGCCGCAACATCGCGCGTCGAGAGCCAGCGCTGAATGGCCATCTGGTCGGAGCCACAGGTGCAGACATACCAGGCAAAAGCGGCCGTGATCATGCCAAAGAACGTGATGCGCGTCGTCGAATCAAAACCGAATCGGGGTGCATCCCAGTGCGCGGCCCATTGATGCGGCCACCAGGCCGAGACACCGCCGAGATCCACGGTGACAATCACAATCACCGCCACCGCGCCACCCAGCATGATCAGGGATTGAACGGCATCCGTGACGACAACCGCGCGCAGGCCGCCCTCCGCAGTGTAAATGAGCGTGATGACACACATCACCACACTGGCCAGAATCGTCGCCTGCGGCCCCAGTCCAAGCATCGGAGCCAGCACCTTGTCGGAAGTCGCATACAGAATCGTCGCCATCCAGGCCAGACGCATGGTCAGAAACATCCCCGCCCCGACAAGCCGCACACTCAGGCCAAAGCGCTGCTCCAGGATCTCATACGCGCTGGTGACTTTCTGCCGCATGATGAATGGAATCATGCCCCACCCAACCACAAGGCCGATCAGCGGAAACACCGCGAACTGCGACAGCTGCATCGGCCCGTGTTTGATCATCTCCCCGGGCACGGCCAGGTAGGAAAGCGCGCTGGTCAGTGTCGCAAAAAGCGACAACCCGACCGCAAACGGACTCATGCGCCGGCCGCCGAGAAGATAGTCATCCGTTGTGATGTTTCGCCGGGCGTAATATTGCCCGATGGCCAGCATGCCAGCGGCGTAACCTGCGATCACCAGCCAGTCTAAAAGTCTCATACGATTTGGTTCTTCAATTGGTTATGTCATTCAACGATCCGGAAGTCATCAGACCAGGCGGGCAAAGCCCGTGGCCACCACCGAAGGTCCGGCCATCTCACGCAGCCTGCCGCTTTGCTGCCACGCCACGATACCTTCAAGCACCTCATCCAATGCGGATAGCATGCCGGTCACCATGGCCTCGCTGTGCGGCCACATGACGTAAAGCTGTCCGCTGAACAGGAAGTTCTTCTGCAACATGCCGCGAACCATCAGGGCTTTCGCCGCAGCGCTGTCATCCCCCAGTCCAAAGGCCAGCGATGGCGCGCAGGGCTGCCCGCCGATTTTGAGATTCAGGCTGCCATGACGGGCCGCCAGTTCACCCAGACGACGCTGCAGACTCTCACCAAGCTGCCACACCTGCGACTGCACGCCTTCACGCTGCATCTTGCCAATGCAGGCCAGCGCGGCGGCCGGACCGATGCCGTCAGTCCAGTAACTGCTGGAGATGAAGCTGCTGTTCGACGCGTCCATCACGGCATTCGTGCCAATGATGGCACCACAGGGAATGCCGTTGCTCATGGCCTTGGCATACACAGCGATGTCAGGCTGAATGCCAAGCCCGTGACAGGCGCCGGGGAAACCGTAGCGCCAGCCGCTGGTGACTTCATCGATGATGTGAACGGCACCTGCCGCGCGGCAGGCAGCGGCCACGTTTTGCAGAAAGCCATCACGCGGCATCTCCGAACGCATCGGCTCCATGACGACTGCCGCGAGATTGCCACTGAGCTTGTCGAGGGCTGACTGGAAGGATGCCGGATCATTGTAGCGAAATGGAACCGCCGTGCCTGCGAGTTCACGCGGAACGCCGAGCGGTTGCAGACCTGGAAGCAGATGTCCGTCGAGCGCTGCGTCATCGCCGAGATTCGCGGCGAGATACCAGTCGCTCCAGCCGTGATAGCCACAGAAGGCGATCCCGCTTTTGCCCGTGGCGGCTCTGGCGATGCGCACCGCGAGGCTCAGCGCCTCACCGCCACCCCTGGCATAACGTACTTTGCCCGCCCACGGATGCAGGCCGAGCAGCACGTCAGCCAGGGCCACTTCATCCGGCGAAGCAAGCGTGGCATAGCTGCCCAGGTTCACCCGGCGGTGCACGGCCGCGTTCACCTCGTCATCGGCATGACCGAGCAGGATGGCCCCGACGCCGCCGGTGAAATCCGTGTAGCGTTTGCCATCGAGATCCCAAATGTCCGCGCCCTTGCAGCGCGAGAAATAGGACGGCCAGGTCTGCGGATCAAACAGATGCGCACGCTTCGACAACAGGCCCGTGCCGCATGAAATCTTCGTTCTGGCCTCACTCCAAAGCTCCGGCCCGGAGACATGTTTCGGAGCGCTTGCGGGTTCCAAATGCGGTGCGAGCAGCCGCAGCGCGTTGTCGTGGAAAATGTCCTGCAGATCACCTGCATTCATGCCCGTGTCCTCACAAGCCTCCCTCATGCACATCAGCGACTCGATGCCAACGAGGGTGTATTGGCCGAAAATGGTGAGCTTCTCCGCCGAGGCATCTTCGGAATAAATCCAGGTGAAGCCATCCCCCTGCGAGATGCAGGATCCGCGCAATTCACTGACCATGTAATCGCTGCCCCATAGCACGCGCCGCGGTCCTAAAATCTCAATCGCCGCCCGAAAGGCCCCGGCCTGCGTGACCGCCGAGGTGTCCACGACGACGTTGTCGAGCTCGACAAGGGAGTGCAGCCCGGCGCGCGCATGACGGTAGTTGAACGACCTCGCCACATGCGCCAGCACGAGCTTGCAGCGCGGGTAGCGACGGCACAGCCGCTGAATCACTTCCACATTGCGCGGATCAGTGATCCCGTCAGCCAGCATGATGTGCAGCACCATGACACCATCATGGTCATGACACATTTCCCACATCCACTCCGGAGCAAAGGATTCAATCTCCGCCTCCCGCGTGTCCGGCACGTCGGCATAAAGACGATAGGGCTTGATGCCGACAAACACGCCGCTGCTCATCAGGCGGCGCACTTCCGCTTGATCATCGGTGGGGGCGACGAGCATCAGGGCCCGCGAGTTGGTCGTGAGATCGACCTGCGACTGCACCCACGCATTTTCACCCGCGCGATCATTTCCTGTGCTCGGATAACCGAAGAACAATCCCTCCACCTTCCTTCCGGGCATCCAGCGCGTCATCGCTTCATCGAAATCACGCCTGCCGTAACCCCGGTCCGCATCGAGAAACACCGGACGCTTTCCCTCCGCGAAATGGCGCGTGTGAAACAGGTGTGAGTGAATGTCATAGACCTGTTCAGGCACGAAGCCATCCAGGGCATGGCTGAGCAGCCTGCGATCAGTGTCATTGAGTTCGGTGACGAGTTTCAGGGACATGGGAATCAAGGGTTAAGATAGATGGCAAAGAGCCGTGCGGCACTGTTGACCGGGAAATAGACACGCAGTGCGATTTTCTTACCGGCAGGCAGCGGCTTGGGAAAGGCGATTGAGCGATGAACGCCATTTTGAGTGATCTGCGCGCTGTAGCCTTCCATGGGCTGATCCAGATGATTGAGGATCTGGACCGTCAATGGCGCATCAGCGGTGATGCCATCGACATTCAGGCTGATCTCACTCGCAGTGAACGTGCTGGTGATGAAGTGGGCGTCGTTGTCGTCCTGCTTGCGCGAGAGGTGGCCAAAACCGTCGCGCCGCAGGGTGGCAAGGCCGATTTCCATACTCTTAAGCTTGCTGCCGGTGTCCCAGTGCGAATACCAGATCATGGTTTTGTCACCTTCATTCACAAAGGCGTGGCCCTGCAGGATGGCGATGTCATCCCAAGCACCTTCAGGGCCGCGCGGGATGATTTTAAAACCCGGAACAGGTTCACGGTAGTGAATGCCGTCATTGCTCATGAGCAGGCCGAGATCAACCCGCACACCATAGTTCCAGCTTTCGCCTTTCGGCGGCTTTGCGGCGGCATCCTGCCACATGCCGTGCAGCCCAACCATGACATTGCCGCGATTCCACAAACCCGCGCCCATGTGCATCTGCTCGCCGGTGACCGGCGGTTCCACTAGCTGGCCCGGACGCGCATAAGCAAAGGCCTTGGCCTGCGACCAGGTTTTGAAATCCGGGGAACGATAGGCAAGCATGACGCGACCCGCAGTACTGCCATCCGGCCGCCAGGACCAGGGGCTGATGAGCTGGCCCGTGGTGTAATAGAAATCGCCAAAGCGGTAGAGACCACTGACCTCAAAACGTTCGCCACCCGCATTCGCAGGCCGGTCACCGGAGACTTTCCAGCGCAAGCCATCCGCGCTGGTGGCGCAGATGGTGACGCCGACGCGCTTCTCTTTCACCCCGATCCGGCTCATGCCGCCCTTGATGTCCTCATAAGGCATGTGGGCGATGTAGGCGGCCTTGTAACGGCGAATGGGATCCGGGTCAGCGGGTTCATGCAGGATGGAGAGAAAATCGTTCACCCGCGTCATCGAATGCACCTCACCCTCAATGAGGCATATGTTGTTATTCTTTCCGCCATTGAACTCAACCAGGCCAAGGTCGGGCTTGGTCCAGTGAATGCCGTCCGTGCTCTCCGCATAGCACATGGGCCGCCACCAGCCGGGAGCCTGGCCCTTCAAGATCTCGGTCTCATGCATGCCGAGATACCACATGCGAAACCTGGAACCCTCCTTGATCACGGTGCCGTAAAGCACCGCGTGGCCGTGATCCGGAGACCCCTTGGGGCCGCGGCGCAGCACGGGATTGTCCGGATGCTTTGTCGCGGGAACCAGAGTGAGCTTCAGATTGTGCTGCCAGGCGATGTTGTGATCGTCGAAGGCGAAGAAGACCTGCTCTTCAGCGTGGGACAGTGCAAGACTCCATCCGCAGGCAAGGGCAAGGGCTGAAATGCGGGTTCGTAGTTTCATCGTATTTTGTTATTCTGAGGATTCAACATTCGCGCGCATCCAGTGTTCATTGGACCTGCGGCGCTTCGACCTTGAACTGGCTGAAGAGCACGCACCAGTTCCACAACGGATAGGGTTTCCCGGCGCGCGTGCCGTAAGTCGTGTCGGCAAAGGTGTGAACGGATGCCTCGGGATCGGAGTCGCGCAGATTGCCGTAGCTGAAAGGGCGCATGGCCGCGATGTCCTGACCTGTGACAAAGGGCGTTCCGTCGCGCAGTTCACGCGGCTCGTAGCGCAGCACGGTGTCGCCGTTTTCTTCGAGCAAGCGGCGGATGGGCGCGCGTGTTTGGACAGGGCCTGAAGTGTTGACCACGAAGAAGGCACCCTCATCCGTCAACGGTTTCAGCTTGTCGGCGAAACGGCCCTTCACCACGATCTCAGCCGTCGCCTGGCCATCCTGATCCGGCCCGCTGCGAAGCGCCGTGATCACGCCGAGCGCGGCGGTGGCCGGGTAGCCATAACTGACGGTGCAGGTCCGGCCTGCGGGCAGCGGCCTGACAAACCGGAGGCGCAGGCGCGCTGGGGCTTCGACTTCGACCGCAGTGAGCGCAACGATCCTGCCCTCGTCATCGCGAACTTGAAAACCAGCCAGCATGGAGAACCCGTCGCTCGTCGCATTCTCCTGCCGCGGCAGGAAGGTGGTGTCGAGCACAAGCGGCGGACGCGGCACCGTGAACTCCATGGAAATGCCGTCGCGCATCGCGTCCAGCCCGGCGCTGCGCGGACGCAGCGGCTGCCACTCCTCGCCACGATGAAGAACACGGTGCATCACCTTCCCCACCTGCTCACCCCACCAGCGTTCGCCGTCGGCGGAGAGATGAATGGCATCGCCATGCCGTTCCTGCGTCGTGCGGCTATTGATGGCGCTGGGGACAGCGTAGTGCGGCCCAACCAAATGAATGGCAGCGTCCGCGTCCGCCGCCATGAGCTGCGCCTCACCCGCAGGGCCGAGTGTTTGATATGTGAACATCGGCAGCTCGCCACGCTGTCCAGTGATCGCGCATAGGTCCGCCGACCACTGCTTGCGATACGCCATGAGTTGATCGCGATACCACGCCAGCCCGTCCGTGCGCGGAATCTCCGCATCCCAGCGCGTCGGAACGATGCCGCCCTTCGGCCCGCCATTGCCCTCGCCTTGCATCCAGTAGAGCGCCTTCATTTCAAACTTCACCCCAGATGCATTCGCCTGCTCCACCGCACGCCGCGCATCATCCAGACTCGTCTTGTAATACCCGCCGCCATGCCTCCGCGACTCCGGCGTCCGCTCATCCATCGACAAATCCGCGCTGGCGAGTTCCTGAATCTGCCGTCCACCCTGCGCAGCACATGCCACGAGGAATTTCGGAGCCTTTTCCTTCTCCGCGAGCAGCGCTGCCGACCAATGATCCGCCATCCCGTTCGCCACCGTCTCGCCAAGCCCGCCATTCACCGTCGCCCGCAACGGCACGAGTTGAAACAACGCGTCAGGCCGCTTCTCCGGCGTC
Source organism: uncultured Verrucomicrobiota bacterium (assembly GCA_903960845.1). Lineage (GTDB taxonomy): Bacteria > Verrucomicrobiota > Verrucomicrobiia > Verrucomicrobiales > Verrucomicrobiaceae > Prosthecobacter. The sequence goes on from CAJCCF010000644.1 coordinate 21,003, forward strand.
GCCGAGTTGTCCTTCGGCAACCACGTCCGCACCCCACGCTGAAACATCACATTGCCCCAGCCGGAGTCTGTGCTGCTGACGACAGGCAGCGACTCCGAGCCATCGCACAACGACTGGCCCATGAGCCAGATCCCAGAGATGGACTCTTTTGGCTTCACCTCTGCAGCGTTTGCGACGAGTAACAATGATGCACCGATGATGGCGAAGTGAGAGCGGGAGATCTTCATGGATGGTTCACTTGGTGAACTGGAACGAATAGACATCTGCGTCCTGAAGCGCGAAACGAAGACGCACGGGCCTTTCGGCGAGCGCAGTGATATCGGCACCGTTCTTCCACGCCACAGACCGTTCTAGAGTGTCGCCGAACAGCGGGTCGCAGTCATCGAGGGCAAAACCCGGCAGCGCCTTGCCATTCACATCCTGGATTTCCACGCGCACGCCGCCGGCGGCAGAGGTCGCAAAGTTCAGCGTGAGACAGGCTCCCTTGAAGGTCAGCGGCTTGGTGATCAACTCCCCGCCGCTCATCGGTGCCCGCAGGGAGACGAAGCCGTCTAACCGCAGCGTGTGACGGCGCAGCGCGCCGCTCTTGCTCGCCCCGGTCCAGTAGTTCTCAGTGGCATAGAAGGACAGCTCATCGGGCGCGCCCTCCAGTGCCGACTTTGTTTCCACGATCTGCCAGCCCAGATAATGGCTGCCGTAGAACCAGGTGCCAGGCCGCTCGATGCCGGGCCTCAGAAACGCCTCACTCCAGCGCTTGAACCGCACCCCGTCGCGGCTCGCCATGAACAAGCCCTCGGTGAGGGCCGTGCCGTAGCGATCCGCGAACTTTGAGCGCAGTTCGCGATGCCCGCGCTCCGGCAGCTCCCGCATGGAGCCCGACCAGCCGCGTTCGATGTAGCGCGTGGGAAAACCGATCAGCAGATGAGGGGCGCGATGGTAGGGCGTCACCGCGTTGGTGTAGAGTTCCTCGGCGGGTGAATCCGCGTAGCTCAGGTTCTGCTGGTTTTCCCAATGAATGAAGTCCTTCGACGTCGCCATGCGAATGTCACGATGACCACTTGGTTTCCAGTTCTTCTCCGTGGTCTCACCGCCGGTGAAGTAGCGCCAGTAGGCGCGGTACTCTCCGCGCACGGAATCCCAAAAGGCGATGTTCTGCGAATCGAAGGCACCCGCCGTGATGACCGGCGCATCGCTCATCAAGGACCAACGCAGGCCGTCGGCGGACTTGAACGCCGCAAGTCCGTTCGGCTTTCTGGAGTGTGCCAGCGCCTTGTAGCGGGCCTCGGGCGCAGCCTGCGGGTTCTCGTCCCTGAAGAACGCCGCATTCTCCATATCCAGGGTCATGCTTCCGGCAGCTCCGCCAACCATCACGATGTTGTTGGCCTTGGAACCCCTGAACTCATGGAGCCCCAGGTCCGGCTTGATCCAGTGAATGCCATCCTTGCTCTCGGCATAGCAGTAGAACATCGGTTGCCCGTCGCTTCTGAGTTTGCCACCCTCCACGGTGAGGTTCCAGCCGCGGTAATACATGCGGTAGCGATCCCCGTCCTTGAAGATGCTGTGATACCCCGAGGCACTTCCCTCCCATGGGGAGTCATGCGTGATGGCGATCTCCTGAGGAACGGGTTGATGCAGTCGCAGTTCGGCCTTGCCAGTGAGTTTCTCCACGAGCGCGTCATCCACAAACAGTTCACGGCGCGAGCCGATGTCGAGCGGCGTGTCTGCGGCGGACATCTGGCTGGCGGTCAAAAGCAACAAGCCTGTGGCAGCAGCGATGGATGGTCTGAGGTTGTGTCGGAGACTCATGGTGTTGAGGTGCGCACAGGTTTATTTGGTGAACTCGAACGAGAAGATGTCCGCGTCCTTCATGGAAAAGCGCAAACGCACGGGCTTGCCTGCGAGCGAACTGACATCGGTGCCGGACTTCCAGGTGACTTTGCGATCCAGTTCATTGCCGATCTGAGTGACACAATCCTCAACCGAGAATCCGGAGATGGCTTTGCCAGCGGCATCCTCAAACCCGACCTTCACACCACCGGCGGCGGAGGTGGAGAAATTGAGAGACAATTCACGTCCGGAAAACACCAGTGGCCTGGTGACGGCATGGCCACCCGCGTAGCCGCTGCGGAGAGAGGCGAAACCGTCCAGGCGCATCGAATAGCGGCGCAGATGTGCGGTGGGCTGGGCGTAATCTTGATTCACAAACACGGACATCTCACTTGCGCCGGTCGGCACGACATTGAGCGCCGGGTAGTTCGTGCGTGACACCCAGTTCTGCGCGCCGATGCCACCGCGGATAAAACCTTCGAGGAAGGTGCGGTCATAAAAACCGACATGCTCAGCGCCTTCGGCAGGGCGTGTGGTCATGAAGATCGCATCCGACGTGTCTTTGAAGTAACCCGGATTCACCTTGATGGCCGCAGCCTGCTCATCGGTGAGCACACGACGTCCGGGCATGAAGCGCGCGGCAATGGAGACATACAAATGCGGTGCGCGGAAGTAAGGATGCGTCTGGTTGGTGTAGAGGTGCTCGATGGGCGCTTCCATCTCAGGATTGCGATACTCCAGCAGCACGGGTGCCGACCACTTCAGAAAGTCCGTGCTCTCGCTGCGCACGATGCGCCGGATGTCTTTTTCAAACACGCGGTAGTAGGCCAGGTATTTGCCCTCCGCCGCCGACCAGAACGGCACGTTCTGCGAATCGAACATGTACTTGTATGGCACCATCGCCTTGGTGATCACCGGATCGGCGGCCATCTTCTGCCAGCGATAGCCGTCGGGTGATTTCCACGCAGTCAGACCGCCACCTTCCATCGTGCCTCCGAGCGCCTTGAATCGCTCACCGGCTGGCACGCCGGGACGGTCATCGCGGAAGGGACAGAAATTGTGCGTGGCGGTGTGGGCGCTCATGAGCACGACGTTGTTCTTGCGCGTTCCCATCACTTCAAAGATGTCCAGTTCCGGCTTGGTCCAGATCCGGCCATCAGTGGATTCCGCGCAGCAGGTGAGTTCCTCCTCGCTGCCATCCTTGTTCGCCACGGCCTTGCCACGGTAGTAGGCACGCAGTCGCCCGTCATCGAGCGTCACGATGGTGGCATAGCCGCTGAAGAGACCCTCCCAGGGCTTGTCAAACTTGAGCGCGATTCCCTCATCGCGCGGAGCATGCAGTTGCAGGTGCGTGCCGCTGAGTTTGTCGATCAGGAAATGATCCACAAACAACTCGCGACGCTGACCGATCGTGATTGGTGCGTCGGCGCCGCTGGCAAAGGCGCTAAAAATGAGCAGAGCGGCAAGAAGGAGGCGTCGTTTCATGGCTGGTTGGATTTCAGGTGTTGAATCAGGAGTTCTTGAAGAGTGGTCGCCGGTTTCCCATCGAGCGGATGATGCACCTCGCATTTCACGCCGAGCGGTTTCAGCGTTGCCTCCAGCATCATGCCGAGCACGGCGCTGTGGGTGGGATCTTTTTGCGCCGCACCTTTGACGGGTGGCTTGTCTTCTTTGGTGGTCACGATGAAGGCAGGTGGATCACCGGCGCTGGCGTGGGACATGGGCGAGTAGCGGCGCAGGTCCTCGAGATGCTTGTCACGGTTCGCCAAAAAAGGCGCGAAGGTCTCCCTGCGGGTCTTTCCGGCGTAACCAAATGCGTGTCCACCGTATTCACTGTTGGGCACCCACTCGATGACTTCCCGCGGATCCAGCGATGGCTGTGGAGCCTGGGTGGCGGTGAAAAGCAGCCGCGTGGACTCGCGGGCGACGGGATCGGCATGGTTCGGTTCGGCCATGTCATCGCGCATGGCCAGCCAGAGCGCGGAGCAGCCACCGGCGCTCACGCCGCTGGCGGCGATCCGGGTTTTGTCGAGATTCCATCCGGCGGCTTTGGAGCGCAGGAACTGCAGGGCACGTGCGGCATCCTGCAGCGGCCATTGCAATGGCGGAGTGACGCCGGCTGCGGTGGCATCGACGAGAAACCGGTAATTGATCGAGGCCACGGAGATTCCGGCATCGAGCAACGCACGCACATCGAGATGCTGGTGGATGTCGGTCTTGTCCTGCGCGCCCCAGCCACCACCGTGAATGTAAAACACGATCGGCGCGGGCTTCGCTGACTTCGCCTGCCAGAAGTCCATGGTCTGGCGGAAATGCGGCCCGTAGGCCACGTCGGTGAAAGTCGCCGGAGAAGCATCGGCTGCGGCGGTGGCGTATTGCTGACGCACCCCGGCAGGCGGCATCCAGCCGGTTGGACGGGCTTCATCAGGCTGGTAGGCGCAGGTGATGAAGAACAAGCCGGGTGTGGATTTTGCAGCCGGCACATTCACCTGCACCTGGGTGAATCCATCGGCGAACC
>CAJCCF010000645.1 GCA_903960845.1 uncultured Verrucomicrobiota bacterium
AGAAGATATGCGGATATCTTGCGTGTGACATGATATGGAATGCTTTCAATCTGACCTAGAATTCGGATCGCGCTTGGGGGAAAGTGAAGTGGCCCACCGCCACCAATCGAGACTCAACCCAGTTCTATTAGGCTGGAAATCCATGTTCAACGTTGAACATCGGATACTGATGAACTGAGAAAGTGCGATCTTAGTTCACGTTTGAGCACCTTTCCCGTTGCGTTTCGGGGGAGCGCATCAACGATTACAAAGTCACCAGGAATTTTGAACCGAGCCAAGCGATTCAAGCAATGGGCCAACAATGCTTTTTGATCAATTGTATGGCCAGGCTTTAGCGATACGACGGCTAGGCCAACTTCTCCCCATTTTTCATCCGGCATGCCAATAACAGCTACTTCTGAAATTTGAGGTAGTTGATAGATGACGTTTTCGACTTCGGCAGGATACACATTCTCTCCACCAGAGATGAACATATCCATCCAACGATCGACGATGTAAAAGAACCCATCTGCGACTGCACGAGCAGCATCTCCAGTCTTGAACCACCTGCCCACGAAGGCTTCTGCCGAGGCATCCGGCCGGTTCCAGTAACCAGGGGTTATATTTGGCCCAGCCACCCACAACTCTCCGATCTCCTCAGCCCCGCAATCCGAACCCTTTTCGTTAACGATACGTACCTCAGTATGCATTAATGCCTTACCCGCAGAGCCAATTTTGCGAAGAGCTTCCGCAGGAGCAAGGAAGATACATGCTGGACTTGTTTCAGTCATTCCGAATCCCTGCATAATCGGGACACCCCGGCGCGCCCACGTTTGCAGAATCGTAACCGGACACGGCGCTCCCCCAACACCAGCGACTTGCAGCCCGGATAAATCAGTGTTTTCAAACTCTGGGTGCTGCATCATGAATTGGTAAGGTGCTGGAACAGCCATGAAATGAGTTATTGCATGCTTAGGACTGCCCAGGACGCGAAGCGCGTCACCGGGATCGAATGCTTTCATAATCACGACCGTTCCACCAGCGTGAAGGACAGGGTTTGAAAAGCAATTCATGCCCGCTGTATGAAAGAGTGGCAGAATACAGAGATGGACCGAATTCGGGCTGATGCCGATAGGCACTCCTTGGTTAACCGCGTTCCAGAAAATCATCCCATGTGTAATAATCGCGCCCTTTGGATCTCCTGATGTTCCGGACGTGTACATAATTGAAATTACGTCATTAAGGGTTACAGACTTCCGGCAAAAATTGACGCTACTAAATTGAGAGATCGTCGCTTCATAAGCATTTGGCCCGTTGCTTTCTCCGATTGCTAAGAGCTCAGAAATCCCGCATTGCCCCTGCAAATTTTGGGCGATCTCTGCAAAACTAACATCATGAATAAGCAGCGAAGGAGAACTATCTTTAAGAATGTAGGCGAGCTCATGGTTGGTCAGACGCCAATTTAAAGGGACGAAAATTGAACCCGTCCGGGCGCATGCAAACTGCACATCGAAGAACTCGACGCCATTATACGCGAGAACTGCGATCCGGTCTCCACGGCCGATACCGACTGATTCAAAGTAAGCTGCTAAGGCATCGACCCGGCGGTCAATCTCGGCATAAGTGAAGCTGGCTCCCTTGCCTAAATCACGTATAGCCTCTTTGGTTCCGCGGTTCGCATTGTGGTGAGCAATCCAGTCGTACGCCAGCACCGCACTCTCCGCGCCTGAACGAGCTACCGTCATGATAAGAGCGCGGCCCACATTGCATCCGCCATCCCCAAGCCCCTTGCATCCCCGATGGTGGTGGCGCCCATTTTGTTCATCGCAAAACCAATGGACATCCGGGTATCCATGTCGATGATCGCCAATGAGCCACCATAGCCGCCCCAAAAGATGCAATTAGAATTGGGCAAAGGGATCATATCTTTCAAACCGAAGCCTAAGGAAAATCTTGCAGGGATACCGAGGACAAGATCCATACCTACGACCTCTGGCTTGAGAGTCCTTCTGCTACCCGCTTCCGACAGAAAACGCTTGCCGTTAGCCATTCCACCATTCGCAAGGATCGAATGGATCAATGCGATTGACCGGGCATTGCCGTGACCTCCGGCGGCAGGAATTTCGGCATTTCGCCATTCACGAGTGCGCGTTGCAAGTGGATCAATCGGGGGGTTGCTCACCATATTCACGAATAGTTCATTGGGCGGCAAGTCGCCTAAACCTTCATCAATGGTGGCGGCGGCTGGGGGAGGAATCAGATCCGCTACGCGACCATGGTGCTCTTCAGCTAAACCGATATGAAAATCGGCACCAAGCGGGTCAGCGACTTCCTCCCGGAAGAAAGTCCCGATTGATTTGCCGGTAATGCGCCGCACGATTTCTCCGACAAGGTACCCTTGCGTGAATGCATGGTATCCAGGCGCTGAGCCAGGATCCCAGTACGGCGCCTGTGCTGCAAGCAGCGCTGTCGCTTTTTCCCAATCGTAAAGGTCATCTTGGACTATCGGCTCGGCCCAGCCTGAGAGGCCCGACGAATGAGCGAGAATGTGGCGAACCTTGATTTGGGCCTTTCCGTTTGCGGCAAACTCAGGCCAATAACGCGACACTGGTGCCTCGAAGTCCAACAGATTTTTATCGGCCAGAATGAGTGCGCATAACGCCGCCATAGTCTTGGTCGTGGAATAGACATTGACGATTGTGTCCTCTTCCCAAGCGGCGGTCCTCCCCTCGTCACGCCAGCCACCCCAAATATCGACAACGGTTTCGCCCTCTACGGTTGCACTGAAGCTGGCGCCAACATCGTCACCATTGGAAATATTTTTGCAGAATAGCTCTGTAACACGCGCAAATTTAGCATCG
>CAJCCF010000646.1 GCA_903960845.1 uncultured Verrucomicrobiota bacterium
AGCCCAAACCCGTTTTCGGGTCGGGCAGTGTGGCGATGAAGTAATAAGCCTGCGCCGTGGCCTGGGCGAGATAGAGCCAGTATTCAGCGGATTTCTCAGCCGTCTCCGCGGCGGGCTTACCTTTGACCTCTACGACCGCCGGAGCCTTACCCATTGCCGCATCCATCCAACGCTGACGCAACGCGGGCCACTGCTCCTTCCACAAGGACAGCGCAGGCCGGTCACTGGCCTGCCAGCTCTTCGTTGCAGCCTTGAGATTCTCGACCAGGCGCTCATTGGCGGCCTGAAATTCCTTCTTGGCCAGTTGAAGGTACTTCGTCTCACTCGCGCGCCGGTACTCGCCGTTGATGCCTGCATCCATCGGATTTTTCTGTCCGGGTTTGTACGCGACCTTTACTTTTGATTCACTGATTTCGGCGATGAAAAACGTCCCGCGATCCTCTCCCTCACCGGTGATGCGCGCAAAGGATAGCACCTTGTCCTTGCGCTGCCCGTTGCCCACCCAGGTTCCAGCAGCGCCCGGATCACCGGCAAAACGCACCGTGACATTCGTGTTGCCAAGCTCGGCCTTCTCCAGGGTGAGATAACGCATCGTCGTCTCATCAAAGTAATGAGTCACATCGGCGACGGGCCCCGCAGCGTGCAGAGACATCGCGAGGAGACTTAAAACCAGTCCGATCAGGCAGAGTGAGGCAGTTCTCATGGAGGCATCAATTCACAGGGGAATCTGATTTCAGGCAAGCTTTCATCTTCACCAAACCATTCGACCTGTAGGGCAGGAGCCTGCCAGTCGTGCCCGGCGATGCCATGATTGCCGGGCAAGCCCGGCCTAGGGTGTGCCAGCTACACCGCCTTTGATTTCCTTGGCATCCGTGCGCAGGACTTCGATGCCGCAGAGTGCGGGTTGATGGGCGGTATCCGGATTTGCCTGAGCAGGCACCAATTCGAGAAGCAGATGATCCGTCACCGCGATGCGCTCAAACTCCTCGACAAGTGCGCGCCTGGCCCCGCCGGCTTTTGCTGTGACGTCCAGACTCTTCATCACCGTTTTGCCCTGAAGATGCACGTCAAAGACCCGCTGGCCCGGCTTGTCACCCTCGGGTGCGGCAAAGTAGAGGCGCACGGTGTAAGTATCAGCCTTCTGGCCTTTGCCAATGAGAGGCAGCTCGGCGTGAACCAGGCCGCGCGCACCGGAGGTGTAGATCCATGGGTTTTCGCCGGCCGTGACCTTGTAGGAGCTTTCGTTGAAGCCATAGAATTCGCCGCCCTTGGCAAAGCTGTGCTTCAGATCCAGCGGCAGATCGATGCCAGCGCGTGATGATGGCCGCGGGTAACCAAGCCAGAGTTTGCCGTGCGCATCACGACGGTCACCCGGCGCGCCGAGATTCAGGGCCATGTGCTGCACCGGCAGGCTGGCGCCGGTGGCGCTGTAAACGCCCCAGCTCATGCGGTCGGCACGTGGTTCGAAAACGATGGTTGAGGCGACCGAGAAGAGGCACACGCAGCCCGCACTGGCTTCAGGGATCATCACGAGTCCGTTGGCCGGAATGGTATTGATCCAGCAGCCGAGACGCTGCCCGGCGAAATGCTCGGTACCCTCATCCTCGTCCAGATTGTAGTAGGCCGTCGATTTTGAGCGGAAAAACATCATGTTCGAACTGGCGGAGATGGCACCGCAGTGATGACCGGGGCGGGCAAACATCCACGGCGTCTTTTCTCCCGTCAGCGGATGGGTGCGCATTTTTTGTTCGCCCGTGTAGATATCGTAAGCCCAGGGTTCGGCGATGATCTCGTTGTTGATCACCACCGGGCGATGCCGGTAGTTCGCATCCTTGGCCCATATCTTCTCTCCCTTGACCGCATCAAGCACCACCAGGCGGCGGCGTGCGAATTCACCGGCCAGAAACTGCTCCCAGTAATGGCCGTTTGCATTGGCACCACCGAGCACCAGGTGTCCATTTTGATACATCATCGTCAGCGCACCGCCGCCGATGCCGATCTCGCTGCAGTCAGTCACATCCACCGGCTTGGCCCAAAGCTGCGTTCCGGTCTTGGCATCCAGCGCCACGGCCAGGCGGAGGTCGGCATTCTTCGTGCGCTCTTCAGCAATGTCCTTGTCCTTGCCGGTGAGCTTGGCGAGCTCGCTCTTGTCCTGCTTCAGCAACTCATCACGCTGAGCCGGTGTCAGTGTGGCATCGATGAAGAACACCCGCCCGTCACCGATGGCGATGGAAACATGCGAGATGTGCTTGCCCTGATGGGTCCATTTCAGCTCACCGGACTTCACATCGTAAGCAAAGAGCGTGTCGGTGGAAAGCGAGGCGCTCTTGCCGCGCCGGGCCTGCTCAGAGGCATTGGCGACGCGCTGAGTCGCGGTGCCGTAAAGCATGCCTTCGTAATAGGCGATGTAGCCCCATTCGAGATCCGGTTTGCCCGCACCCGGGATCTTCAATTCACGTACCGTTTTGCCCGTGGCCGCGTCGAATTGCAGGCACTTCTCTTCAAGCAGCATGAACAGATAATCGTCGCTCGCCGCCATGTTGCCTGGTTCACGTGAGTTGTACACGCCGATGCGCATCGCGCCCGGATTCTTCACTTCCCAGAGGAACTGGCCGTTGAATGCGTCATGCGCCTGGATGCTGGTTTCGCCTTGCGTGAACAGGCGTCCATTCACTGACAGAGGTCCCACGGCGCCGTCGTGGCGGTTCACTGATTCACCCGGGCCCGGATCACCATACCAAAGAACATTCAGCCCGCCTTTCACGCGCTGGTCATTGTTGCTGCTGGTGTTTGCCGCATTGCCATATTGATGCGACCAGGAATCAGCGCCCGGCAAGGCCGCGCGCGTCAGACGCGACCACTGGCCCGTCGTTTCGATCTTCGCTTTCTCTTCCGTGAGTTTCGTTGCAGCCAGCCATGCGGGCACGCTCTTCACCGCCGCCTGCCTGACTTTATCTTCAGCACCTTCAGGAAGACCAAGGCAGATGACTCCGCCGATCGGTTTCAGCGTGCGCGCCACTTCCGCCGGAATGCCGGGCATGTTGCCGGTGAGCAGCAGGTGATCGGACACGATCAAATTCGCGAAGTAACTCGAATAGGGAACCATCGCGAGATCGAGGTGATCGATGTTGATGCGCGATCCATAAAGTCCGGTCTTCACCAGAGCCTCACGCGAGGATTTCACCTTTGCCTCATCCGCCTCCACGCCGAACACGGACAGGTCGCTGCGTTTGGCAATTTCATAGGCAAGCCGTCCCTGCTCGCTGCCGAGCACGAGGCAGAATCCGTGCTTCATGCCGGTTTGTTTCAAAATTGATTCGGCGGCCTCGGCATACAGGCCGGAGAGCGCATCCTTTGGATAAGGATCGGCAATGATCTTTGCAGCCCCGGCGAGGGCGGGCAGATTTCCGCGCGATGCATCAGCAAAGGCATAAATGCGACCTGCCGTGGTGCTGACGATGAGATGTCCATCCGACACCGCAAGTCCGCGCGCATCGCCTTCGACCCTGCTCTGCCAGAGTGGCTTGCCGGTTTCGGCATCCAGGCAGACCACTTCATTCTGCCCGCCCACCACGAGCGTGCCACCGGCATGAATCAGCGCGGACTCATGCGCAGATGGCCAGCGCCACTTGATGCCGATGTCCTTCATTTCGGAGATGCTCTTTTTGTGCGCCGCCAGCGTGTCCTTTTTCGTCTGATAGTCCACGCGCAGCGGTTCATACTTTTGCGCGGCGGCGCTCAGGGCTTTTTGCAATTCCCCGGCTTCGCCCGGCCCGGCGGCTTTGAGCGCCGCCTCGATCTTCTCCACCTTCTTCAGCTCCGCCAGAGCCGGGTGCTTGCGCAGATCGCCGGACAGTTTCGCCGACGCCATCTCGATGGCATGACGCTGGCGTGTGCCTTCAGCGTGCTTCTCGCGATCGATGGCCACGATTTCCTTGCCCGTGGCCATGAAGCCTGCATTGCCCGTCATCGTCATCTGCGTGCCGAGAAACCATGCATAGCCGGTCTTTCCGGTCTTTTGATCCAGCGAGAGAATCTGGTGCTCGCCCACAGCCAGGATTTGATCATCCACCAGCATCGCCTGCGAACCGCCGATCTGGCCGCCGGCATCGCCACGCCAGCCGGGCGCGGGCTTGTTGACCTGCTTCCCGGTCTTGCGATCAAAGGCCACGGAAAGCGCACGGCCCGAGGGAACAAACAGAAGCTCTTTCGTGGCGAGCAGGTAGCCCTGCGGGGAGAGATCATTCCGCCCGGCATCCTCCTGGCTGATCGCATCATTCTTCCACTGCACTTTGCCCGTGGCTACATCCACCGCATAAAGGAAAATGTTCTCATGCGGAAACACGCCCGCACCAAAGTAAGCCGAGCCACCATCAATGAGCAGACCCGTGCGCACCGGCCAGCGGGAGATCATGCGGCCGCGCGCCAGGATGCGCTCATCATTCGGGCCTGCGCGCAGCTTCCACACGAGCGCACCGCTTTTTGCATCGAGACAATACGCGTAACCATCATCCGAGCCGACATACACGCGGCCATCGCTGATCGTTGGCGCGAGCCGCACGGGACCACTGGTAAAGAAAGCCCATTCCTCTTTGCCTGTGGCCAGGTCGCGGCAGGTCACCCGGCCATCCGCCGTGGAGCCGAAAAACACCCGGCCACCGGCGATGGCGACATGGAAGGCGTCATCAAAGCGGATGCGGTTGCGCAATTCCAAGCCCTCGACCACCCGCCCGTCTTCACCCGCCCAGGCCATCTGTGGCGGCGCTGGCGAAACAAAATCCCAACGCGCGCTCAGCGGTGCCTTCAGCGATTCATCCGTGTGGCCCACGCGGCTGTTATCATGCAGAAACGTTGGCCAGTCGGCGCTGGCGGAGGTCAGCAGGGCGGCAGTGAACAGGAGACAAGGGATCGCTTTCATGGCAGGGGTCGGTGGCCGGCATTGCGGTGATGCAATGAGGCGGCCAGATCAAACGTTTGCTCCAGCCCGCCGCTATCCACCTTCATGATGATGTCACGCCGATCCTTACCCGCGCTTTGCCGACTGCCCGTCATGATCATTCTCATGGCCGCCACCGCATGGGCCTGCTCGGTGCCGGTGTTTCGCTATGCGCTGGAGCATTGGGAGGCGGACCCTTTTCAAGCTGTCGTTTTTCATCGCGGCACTCTCACCGCCCCAGAGCAGGCTCAGATCCAGGCCCTGCGTCCCAAGGCGGATGATCCGGTGAAACCAAACCTCAGTGTGACTGCCGTGGATGTGGCCTCTGACATGAGCCCCGAGCTGCTTGAGGTCTGGAAGCAACAACCGCAAGACACCTCACTGCCCAGACTCGTGCTGCGCTTTCCCCGGAGCAGCGGATTGAATGCCACCATCGCCACCGCTCCTCTCAGCGAGGCCGCCAGGCTTGATCTCACGGACTCGCCGGCACGCCGTGAAATCATCGAGCGTCTCGGCGATGGCCAGAGTGCTGTCTGGGTGATGCTTGATTCCGGTGATACCGCGCGCGACGACGCTGCGGCCAAACTTTTGCAGGAACGGCTCGACTATCTCATGGGTGTGATGACGCTGCCGGAGCTGGATCAGCTGGACATCGCCAACGGACTTGTATCCGTCAGTCAGGATGATCTGCGCCTTGAGTTTTCGCTGCTGCGCATTTCCCGTGGCGATGCCCGGGAGCAGACTTTCACCCGGATGCTTCTCAACACCGAGAGTGACCTCGCGGCAGTTCGCGAACCCATCGTCTTTCCCATCTTTGGCCGTGGTCGCGCCCTGTATGCCATTGTCGGCAAAGGCATCCGCGCCGAAACCATCGAGCAGGCCGCAACCTTCCTCATCGGCAAATGCTCGTGCCAGGTGAAGGAGCAAAATCCAGGCACGGATCTGCTGCTCACCGCCGACTGGAAAGCCCTCGCCAAGGCATCGCCCCTGCTGGAGCGCGAACTGCCCAATCTGGCCCATCTCGCACAGACTGCCGCACCAGTGACGGTGACCACGCAGCCGCAATCGCCAGCCTCATCTTTGAAAGGAACCTCATGGTTGCTTCCGGCACTGGCGCTGGTCATCGGTCTGGGCTTGATCCTGGCCTGGCGTAACCAAAAGCGCAGAACCCATTGAACTCAGCAGCGCAGATCAGTGACGGACTGCTTCAGGGGTTTGCCGCGAATAACGACATCCCGGATCATGCGATGGGGTGAGCGGCTGGCTGGGACGGACCGCCTTGAGTTTGGGCACAGAGTCAGTCAAATGCCCCGTCCGGCAGCGCAACTGAACATGCGATCCTGATGCACACTTTTTCCACACTTTTTGTGATGCCTCATTTCCCCCCTTTTCCCCATGCTCCAAACCTCATCCCTCTTCACCTGCCCCGATCCCCATTTTACGGAGGAAACCTGCGACGCGCTTTTTGAAAAAAATGGTGTGAAGATCGAGCGCATCATCTCCCGCGGTCAGGCCAGTACCAAGGGCTTCTGGTATGATCAGCCGTGTGATGAATGGGTCATGATCATGCGTGGCGAGGCCGTGCTGGAAGTGCAGGATCAAGAACCGCTGAGCATGCACCCGGGCGATCATGTCATGATTCCCCGGCATGTGCGCCACCGGGTGGCCAGGACCACGCCGGACACGCTCTGGCTTGCGGTGCATGTGCCGTGATGGCTTGAGCAAACCCATGACATTTCGTTTGCCAAGCCAGACGGGCCATAGAGAATCGGGGCCTGTCGATTTCCCGACTCAAACTCCCAACAGCGAACCCTGAACTCCCAAACCAGCAACGATTATGGCAAGACCCGTCACTCTATTCACCGGCCAGTGGGCCGATCTTCCGTTCGACACCGTGGTGCAAAAAGCCAAGTCCTTCGGCTACGATGGCGTTGAACTCGGCTGCTGGGGCGACCACTTTGAAGTGGACAAGGCTAACCAAACCTATTGCAAGGATAAGCGCGCCAAACTGAAGGCCGCCGGCATGCAGTGCCACGCGATCTCCACCCATCTCGTCGGCCAGGCCGTCTGTGACAACATCGATCCGCGCCATGCCCAGATCCTGCCGGCCCACGTTTATGGCGATGGCAAACCCGAGGGCGTGCGCCGCCGCGCCGCGAAGGAACTCATCAAAACCGCCCATGCCGCCAAGCGTTTCGGAGTGAGCGTGGTGAACGGCTTCACCGGCAGCAGCATCTGGCACCTGTGCTATTCCTTCCCGCCAAATCTGCCCGGACAGATCGAGGCAGGCTACAAGGACTTCGCCAAACGTTTCACGCCGATTCTGGATGAGTATCAGAAGCTCGGCATCCGCTACGCACTTGAAGTGCATCCGACGGAGATCGCCTTCGACATCGCAAGCGCCGAGCGCGCCCTTCAGGCGGTGGATTATCATCCGGCCTTCGGCTTCAACTATGACCCCAGCCACTTTGGCTACCAGGGGGTCGATTACGTGAAGTTCCTCTACAAGTTCAGCGACCGCATTTTCCACGTGCACATGAAGGACGTGGCCTGGGGCCTGGGAGTGGACGCCGGAGTGTTCGGCGGTCATGTCGATTTCCACAAACCAAGCCGCTATTGGGACTTCAAGTCCGTGGGCCGCGGCAACATCAACTTCGAAAAAATCATCCGGGCGCTCAATGACATCAACTACGGCGGCCCGCTGAGCGTCGAGTGGGAAGACGGAGCCATGGACCGTGAATTCGGCGCCACAGAATCCGCCGCCTTCGTGAAGAAGCTCGACTTCCCGCCATCGAAAATCATCTTCGACGCGCAGTTCGCCGAGAACAGCAAGTAGGCCCCAGTTCCCAAAGCCCGCATCACTCGCGTGGTGCGGGCTTTTTCATGGACACGGCTCAGAGCCCGCCAACGAAGGGATTGTGCAGGCGTTCGCGGCCGATGGTCGTCGCCGGTCCATGGCCGGGGAAAACCTTGGTGTCGTCCGGCAGTGGCCAAAGTTTGTTCTCGATGCCGCTTTCCAATTGCTCAAATGAGCCACCGGGGAAGTCGGTGCGACCCACGCCATCGAGAAAAAGCACGTCCCCGCCAAACAAGATCTTTTGTTCAGGCAGATAGAAGCACAGGCTGTCCGGCGAATGGCCCGGGACATGGAAAAGCTCCAGACGGGTGCCGCAGACCGTGATCTCAGCCTGACCGGCAAGCACCTCGTCCACCATGAACCCGGGGACTGAGAAGGAACTGCCGGTGACCGCCCCGTAGAGCAGTTCCAGCGTCAGATCCTTGGACAGAGGCGACCAGGCATGGACTTGGCAGCCCTGCTGCTCCTTCACCGCGGCGGCATCCTGCACATGATCAAAGTGCTGATGAGTGAGCAGGAGGGTATCCACCTTCAGCCGGCGCTGCCTCAGCCAATCGGCGATTCCCTCTGGCGCATCCACCAGAAGGGTGCCTCCGGGCAGCGTGAACAGGTAACCATTTGTCTGGGCGATGCCGCCGGTGAATGTGGAAATATCAGACATGGAAGGGTCAAGTGCAGGAAAGCGTTGGACAATTCAAGCCGCAAACCGCAAAATCTGCGACGATAAACCCAGTTTCCCGGCGTAATAGATTGCCCCTCCCCATGATTCGCAAAACTTTGTCCACACTGGCAGCCTCACTGGCGGCCTTCTCACTCGCCGCTGGTCAGGCAACCACGGAGACCAATTTTGGTCAGGTGGCCATGCACGTGGCCTACATGCTTCAAAGTCAGCATTACTCCCACCGGGATTTTGATGACGAGCTCTCGGCGAAGTTGCTGCAAAACTACCTGAACCTGCTCGATTTCAGGCATGTCTTCTTCACCCAGGAGGATGTGAACGCCTTTAAATCCAAGTACGACACCACGCTCGACGACCATGTCCTGATGCGGAACATCACGCCAGCCATCGAGATCTACGACATCTACAAGCAGCGCGTGCAGGAGCGGATCGCCTTCGTCAAAAAAACCCTGGAGAGCCACAAATTCACGTTCGACTCCAGCCGCACGATTCAACTGAAGAGGGACAAGGCCGCCTATCCAAAAGATGTCGCCGACCAGGACAAGCTCTGGATCGACATTCTGGAAGACAACATGCTTCAGGAAAAATTGACGGATGAAGCCAAGGTCGCCGATGCCAAAAAGAAGGCCGACAAGGCAGCCAAGAAAGCCGCTGAAAAGGCCGCTGCACCTGCTGACGCCAAGAAGGACACGGAGAAGAAGGAAGAAGTCGTCGCCAAGGAAGACAAGGACAAGGACCTCACCCCGCAGCAGCGTGTGCTCAAGGATTACGAGCGCCTGATTGAGAGCATCAATGAGAACGACCAGGAAGACATCGTGGATTATTTCCTGTCCTGCCTTTCCTCAGCCTACGATCCGCACACGGAATACATGAGCGTGCAGGAGACGGACAGCTTCAACATCCAGATGAAACACAAGCTCGTCGGCATCGGCGCACTGCTTGGTCTGATCGATGACGTGGCCCAGATTCAGGGCATCGTCGTTGGCGGCCCGGCGGACAAGCAGGGTGAACTCACACTCAACGACAAGATCACCGGCGTGGCCCAGGGTGATGCCGAGTTCGTGGAAACGAAGTACATGAAGCTCAACAAGATCGTGGACATGATTCGCGGCAAAGACGCCACCACCGTGCGCCTTCGCATCAATCCAGCCGCGGACCCAAGCGCCACCAAGATCGTCACCATCGTGCGTGGTGCGGTGGAGTTGAAAGAGAAACTGGCCAATGCCGAACTGCTGCTCACTCCGTCTGAAATGGGCAAGCCGTTGAAGATCGGCTGGATCAATCTTTCCTCCTTCTATGCAGACATGGAAGAGGGCACCGTGAGCACCACCGAAGACGTGCAGAAGCTGCTGGCCCGACTGATCAAAGAAAAGATCGATGGTCTCGTGCTTGACCTGCGCGGCAACGGAGGTGGTTCACTGGAAGAGGCGATCCGCCTGACTGGATTGTTTGTGCCGGCCGGTCCGGTGGTTCAGGCCAAGGACTGGCGCGGATCCATCTCCTTCCGCGAGTGCGAAAATGAAAAGGCTTTCTACGACGGCCCGATGATCGTGCTCATCGATAAAACCAGCGCCTCAGCCTCGGAAATTCTCGCCGCCGCGCTTCAGGATTACCGCCGCGCGCTGATCGTGGGTGACAAGTCCAGCTTTGGCAAGGGAACCGTGCAGACCATCCTGCCAGTCGAGCGCTTCATGCCATTCTTTGCCAAGAAGGATCGCGCAGGAAACCTGAAGGTGACCATCCAGAAATTCTACCGCATCGCAGGTGGCTCAACCCAGCTCAAAGGCGTGGAGCCAGAACTCGTCCTGCCATCCATTCGTGATGTGCTGGACATCGGCGAAGCTTCCGCTGACAACCCGCTGCCCTACGACACCATCCCGGCGCGCAAATACAACCTTGTCACCAAGAACCCCTTCCCTCTGGATGAACTGCGTAAGCGCATGGATGAGCGCATCAAAAACAACCCCGAGTTCCAGATCATCATGGACGAGTCCAAGCGCCTCAAGGAGCGCATCGACCGCAACACGCTGAGCCTCAATCTGGCCGAACGTGAGAAGGAAACAGCGGAGACCAAACAGCGCCGTGAAAAGCAGGATGCCGAGCGTGAAATCCGGGCCAAGGAAGTGGCGGCCAAACTCAAGGATGGCGGCTTCAAAACCTACCACCTGACGCTCGACAACGTGAACAAGGCTGAACTTGTCCCCGAGTCCGCCTTCAGCCGCGAGCAGAGCACCGGCATGAGAATGGCGAAGAAGGACGACGACGAGGACGCCGAGCCCGCCGGTTCCAAATTCCCCTACGGTCTTGAGCCCATGAAACTCGAAACCGTGAACATTCTCCGCGACTTCCTCGAACTCACGACCAAGCAGCCCACCACGGCCAAGGCCGGAGAGAAAAAGTAAGCCGGCCCAACCCACTTCTTGAAAAACCCGGGACTAAAGTTCCGGGTTTTTCCTTGGCCCGGCACTACCGCCTTGCCTTGCGCCACCAGACATAGAGCAGAGGTGCGGCAAGCAGCAACCATCGCGGATTGAAGCCGCGTTTCACCACCTTGACCGGGGGCTCCGGGGTGACAAAGGGGCGGCTGTTTTCGCCAGGAAAGATGACTTGCACCTTCGGCTCAATTTGACCCGGATTTTTCAGCAGCAGGATCAGGCTCACCTGTGCCTCCGCGCCAAAGCCGACAACAAACTCGCGGCCGCTTGCCGGCACGGTACCCTTGAGCGTGGCAAGCAGATGAACCTCCGTGGTTTCAGCGGTGAGCGGCAGACTCGTGGCGCCATCCATCGCCTGCCAGGAGCATTCAGGCAGAACCAATGTTTCGGAGCCAAAGATCAGCTTGAGATTCTTCTCCAGATATTCCGTGGCCTTTTTCAGACTCTCCTTCACCTGCTCCGGCGACTGGTCGAGGTACCACGATGCAACAACCGGCGGCAGCGAGGCAGGCTGCGGCGAGAGAAAGACGCGAGGGTCCACATTCACCTTCATCTCAAAGCTGCCGGCGCTGCCAAACTCCGCCTCAATCGTCATGTTCGGCACCTGATGTGCCTGCGCTGAGGCACAGAGAAAGAGGCCAAGAATGAGACACCGGTGGGTAGCGATCATGCAAACAAGTTCGAAGCACCGTCTTTAAGCGGATTTGAGATCAGTGCGAGCGGGAATCCGTCTGGAATCCGTCTGGAATCCGTCTGGAATCTGTCTGGAATCTGTCTGGAATCTGTCTGGAATCTGTCTGGAGGCAGTGCACCGAACGGCAGGGCACTGAACCATTCACCCTGGAATCCTGTTTCAAGTTTCAGGTTCAAAGTTTCACGACGTGAAAGCCAACGGTTGGTGAACACTGAACACCTCACCTTTTGAGTGTGCTGGCAGTATCTCGCAACGCCTTGATTCAGAGAACTTGAAACGTAAAACCTGAAACTTGAAACCCGGATTTAAGTTCACCGATCACTTTTTCGAACGCCGTTTTTCAAAGGTGAACGCCTTCTCAGGATTCATGCGCTCATAGTCTGCCGGAGTCGGGCCGCCGCCGAACTGCTTCCAGTATTCTTCGGCGAAAGGATTGAGTTTCGGCCCCCTGGCCTTCTCATTGAGATCGATCTGGCCTTTCAGGGAATCCCACCAGGCGTCGTAACTGCCAAGCATTTCCTTCACGACTTCAGGATTCCCGGCGGAGATGTCCGTCTTCTCTCCCGGATCAGATTTCACATCAAAAAGCTGCCAACCCTTGTTGTTCGCCGCCTTTGCTTTGGCGGCAGCCGCAGCTTCACTCACAAGATGATAGCGGGAGGTGCGCACGGCCGCATTGTTCAGCTTTGCCGCGTTGTAATCCGAGCCTTTCGGCCAGCGCCCGGTGTGGCTGAACAGCGTGCGGTCTTTCCACTCAGCCTGCGGATTTTCCAGCAGTGGCAGCAGGCTGCGCCCTTCGACCTGTGACTCGACCTCGGGAGTGAGTTTGGCTCCGGCAAAACCGGCCCAGGTGCGGAAGACATCCACATGCGCGGTCAGCGCTCCGCAGTCGGCGGGAGTCAGCTTGCCGGGCAGACGCCAGAACGACATGGCGCGCGTGCCACCGATCCAGGGAGTGCCCTTCGCTCCATGCATTCCGGCATTGAAGACCTTCACGCCCGCCGTGCCTCCATTGTCATTCATAAAGACGACGAGCGTGTTCCCGGCGATACCCCATTCATCCAGCCTGGCCATCAGTTTGCCGATGTTTTCATCGATGTTGTGGATCATTCCGAAGAAGTTCTCCGTGTCCGGGCCCAGTCCCTTGCCTTCATAGATTTTCCGGTCCTCCGGGCGTGCGATGTACGGTCCGTGCGGGGCATTGGTGGCGATATGGCAGTAAAAGGGCTGTTTGCCGCGGCTGGCCTCAATCCATTTGGCCGCCTGATTGAAAAAAACATCCGTGCAGTAGCCCTGCGTTTTCACGAACCGGTCATTGTGCAGAATGGCCGGATTGAAATACTTGTTGTCAGGCGCATCACCACAACTTCCGGGATACGTCTGGCCGATGCCTCCGCCACCGTGGATGAACTGCTCGTCAAAGCCGCGCTTGTTCGGGCGATACGCCGTTTCATCACCCAGGTGCCATTTGCCAAAAATGCCGGTCGTGTAACCCGCGCCATGCAGCACCTGGGCGATTGTTGTCGCCTTCTGGTCCATGCGCTCGCGCTCCAGAATGGTATGCGTGATGCCGTTGCGAAACTCATGCCGTCCGGTCTGGATCGCGCTGCGGGTCGGGGCACAGGTCGGACTAACCATGAAGTCAGTGAAGCGCACGCTCTGAGCCCGCAGCTTGTCCAGGTTCGGCGTTTTCAACACGGGGTTGCCGTGAGCTGACAGATCCCCATATCCCTGGTCATCCGTCAGAATAAAAAGAATGTTCGGCTTTGAGCCGGCAAGGTCCGCCCGGGTGAAGGATGGAAACGACAGCAGGGACGCAAACGACAGGGCGGCGAAGAAACGAGTCATGGGCACTCACTAACGCGAATGGCATGCACCACTTATCTTTCATTTGGTGCGTATGAGTCGGCTCTGCCACCTGGCGCAGGATTCGCTTCACAAACTCTTAACAATCTTGATCAGAACAGGTTTGACTTATCACCGTCAGAGTAAGACACCAAAAGCTGACCACATCCCGCCCAACAGCTCAAGCGAGCCAATGCGTCCCTTCTTATGCTCAAGCCCAGTCCACGTCCGTCTGCACCCCGAGCCTGCCTACTCAATTGCGCCACGGGTGAACGTGCCGTTGTGGCCGTCACGCCCTTCATCATCGGCTCAAACGCCGCCGCCGATTTCCGGACCGGTGCGCCGGAGTGCCCGCCCGTGCTCGGCACGATCCAGCAGCGGGGAGATGAATTTGAAATCACCATCAACAGCGATGGCAGCGCACTCGTGGATGGCGCGCCCGGCTCGCAGTTCACCCTGAACATTGGTGAAGAACACACCCTGACAGCTGGCGGCGAAGTGCTTGCCTTCAAATGCCTCGCCGATCCCCAGGCGTGGATGGATCTCGGAAGCGAGATGTTCTGGCATTTTTTTGATGCTGAAACGCATCAATGGTATGGCCCCTTCGATCCTGAGGAACTGCGCGAGCATCTCAAAGATCAGACGCCGGAGCAGGCCGCGGACAATCTGGTCATGCCAGCCGGACTTCGTGATGTGGGATTCTTTGTCAAAGACGTGCTCCCGATTCTTCCCGAGCGCGGCAGCGAGCCTGTCGCCGAAGATCTCGTGCAACCGATCCATAACGAGCCGGTGAACACGGAGTATGGAGAGTTCACCTGCCCGGTGTGCTGGTTCAAATTTGACCGGGGTGATGCCATGAACATTTCGGTCCACGCCGCCCTTCGCGGTGATCCGCTGCTGGGTGAGGACGCCATGCAGCGCTTCCACGCCACGCGCTTCAATGACCGCGGTCAGGCCATCGACGCCATGGGCATCGCCGCGCCTGATCTGGCCTGCCCTCACTGCCGCCGCAAACTGCCGCCCGGCTTCATGGAGACCCCGCATCACATCTTCTCCATCGTCGGTGCGCCTTCATCAGGTAAGTCCTACTATCTCAGCGTTCTCACGCGCACGCTTCAGACAAGCCTGTATCAGAACTTCGGCGTGGCCTTTCGCGATGCGGACCCATCCGAAAACGTCATCCTCACGCAGATGCGCACGCAGCTCTTTTCGGCATCCACACCGGAGGACGCCTTTCTCGCCAAGACCGAGCTCGAAGGCATGCTGTACGAAACCCTGCCTCGTCTCGGCAGAAAAGTGCGCCTGCCAAAACCCTTCGTCTTCAAGCTCTCGCGCCGGAATGCCCATGACAGCGATTTTTCCATCGTCTTTTACGACAACGCGGGCGAGCACTTTGAGCCCACGCGCAACAGCGCCGACTCGCCCGGTGCACAGCACATCGCGGTCGCTTCCGGCATTTTTTTCCTCTTCGATCCGCTGCATAACACGGAGTTCCGCCAGCGGCTCAAGGGGGTGCGCGATCCGCAGATTCAGAGCCGGCGACTTGATCAGCAGGACGTGATTCTCGCTGAAACGGAAGTGCGCATCAAAAACGTGCTCGGCCTCGACTCGCGTCAATGCATCGACACACCATTCGCCGTCATGGTCGGCAAGAGTGACACCTGGGAGTCCCTGCTCGGACCCGAGCCCCTGCTGCCCAATATTGAAAAAGGCGCGTTGCTGGCTGACAACATCGCGGCCAATTCCGACCGCATCCGCGAGCTGCTTCTTGAACTCTGCCCAGCCATTGTCTCCAACGCGGAGGCCATTTCATCCAATGTCGCTTACTTTGCCATCAGCCCCCTCGGCTGCTCGCCCGTGCAGTTCACCGACCTCGAAGGCCACATCCGCATCGGTCCGGATCCGCAGCTGATGAAACCCAAAAATGTCGAAGTGCCGACCCTGTGGGTCCTTTCACAGATTGCGCCGGAGGTCGTGCCAAAGAAATCAGGAGCCCAGTGATCACGCTTGCCTTTTCAGCGTTTAGTCCAAGCAAACCCACACGCAGCACCAACTTCCAAAAAACTTCCTTTCCACCCGCATGGCCTGGCAACTCATCTACACCTCAGCTCCCCGCCTGCTCGAAGCCGGACGCACCGGCTTTGGCACGGTGGCGCGGCATCGCGGGGTGGGTGAACTGATGGCCGGGGCTGTGGAGCGCATCTCACAGTTTGCCAGGCTGCCTGGACTGGGCGCGCGGCGCGTGATCCACAGTCACCGCATCCTCACCGCAGGGGCCACGCAGATGCATGTGTTCAGCTGCATCCGCGATGCAGGCTCGGACTACACGGGCCGCACGAATCATCTTGCGCATCACCTCATCGCCGAGGCGCGCGAAGTGCGTGCGGCGATGGAGGCTGGCATCACCCCGGCGGACATTTTGATGCAGATGAAATGGCGCACGGCCTGGAATGAACCGCCGCGTTTTCTGGATCCCTCGGAAGAGATCGCCCTCACCAGCCTGCGTGTTCGCATCATTGGTTCGGCATGGGAGAGGCTCACCGGCCGTGCCGATCTGAGCGTGCTGCCGGGCCAGACACCGCGCTGCTTCGTCATCCTGCCGGGAGAAACCGATGCCCTGCCGCTGTTTCAGGAGTCGCTGCGCGCATTGGGTTCCCAGGCCATGCAGGTCACGCTTACCACGCATCTGGAACCCACCGATGATCCCGCCGAATTCCGCTGGGTGGCTTTGAATGCCAGCTCGCCTCTCAGGCAGCAGGCGGATGGCATCGCCCGCACCGTGCTTGATCTCACGCAGCCGCAGACCCTGCCTAAATCCGTCGCGCTAACCAGCAATGCGCCAATCCGCACCTCGCGTGAAAGTTTCACGCCCGTGCATATCACCGAAAGCCCGGCGGTCGTAATCAACCATGCACCGTCTGCCTCCATTCCCGGCAGTTACATGGAGCCGCTGCCCGTCCCGGCTCAAAAAAACGGACGCTCATGGTGGATCACCGCCATTTCGGTGGCGGCTGCAGCGAGCGCTCTATGGATTTTTTTCGTCCTGTGGAAACCATCGACAACACCACGCAAACCCGATGGCATGCAGACCGCCATCAGCATGGTTGGGCGTGTCGATGACCTATGGAGGAGGCATCACCTGAAGCTCCCCGCCACCGCCACCTGGCTGAAAAGTCAGGCGAATGCCGCCCTGATCGATTCCCATGAAACCGCCCTGCGCCAGCTCGACCAGGCCCTGCATGAGCCCCTGCGCCCCACCGAAATCGCGCGTCCAGAATCCACCCAGGATGAGTTCATGGAGATGCTGCAAAGCTTTGCCCAATGGCAGCGCAGCGTCAGTGATTCCGTGCGTCAGAACGCCTGGTCACGCGCCGGACCGGCCGAGCTCAAGCTTGAGGCCCGCATCCGGCTCGATTCCGCGGAGCGTCTCTGGAAAAGCTTCTCAAAAAACTTTGCGCGTGCGCCCGAAGATCCAGCGCCGCTTCAGCAGGAAATCAGCAGGCAGGTGTTAAAGCGCCTGAATCAGTCAACAGCACCCTCCGGCAGCGCGGAGGACTGGCAGGATCTTGTGTCCATGATCATCCGCCCCTCACCGCGCTGGCTTGAGCACTGGGTCAGTGTCTCTCACTTTCCCGCAGCCCCTGCCCTCCTTCCCGCGCCGGATCGCGCCAGGCTCGGCGAAATCGTCAATGACAAATCTGCCCCGCTCTGGCTGCAACAGCTTGCGACCAGCCGTCTCACTCAGATTCATGAACTGAATCAAACCGATGAAGCTGCCAGCAAGGCTGCTGAGAACATGCTCAAGCCCGGCGCGCCCAAGCTTCAAGTTCAGCCCGCGGACGGTCACCTCTCCTCACATCCGAGGTTCATCGTGATGGAGTCGGCCGAGCTCGATCTTGCCAGGGCTCTGGAAAAACTCCCAGCCCTGCCCGTGCAGGACGACATGCAAATCATCGTCGGCAATGCCGGATTTTCAGAAGCC
Organism: uncultured Verrucomicrobiota bacterium; assembly: GCA_903960845.1. Lineage (GTDB taxonomy): Bacteria > Verrucomicrobiota > Verrucomicrobiia > Verrucomicrobiales > Verrucomicrobiaceae > Prosthecobacter. Next base: position 17,429 of record CAJCCF010000646.1, read on the forward strand.
AACCTCGTGCGCTGGCGTCCACTCGGCGCGCCGGGCGTCTACCGCAAGAGCTTCACTGACTCATCCACGCTGGAGATCAAAGGCGGCCGCCTCGTGAAGGCCCTAACCAATAAAGAATCATGGCGCATCATCGCGCGCTCCGCTTCGGGGGCCGACGTGCTCTTTGAAGTGCTGCTGCTGGCCCGTGAAAAACCACCGGCGGAAGCCTGGCATTCCGACCTATCATTCAGCTTTCAAAACCTGCACCAGGGCCAGCGCACCACGCTGGATGCCGCCGCCGCGCGCTGGCTGGCGCAGATTTCCTTCATTGGCGCCGGGCCGCAGCTTCGCCTTCAAAGCCTGGATGATGCAGCACGCCGTTATCGGGTCCGGCTCAGTGACCAGGAGGCAGTCGTCGAGATCGAATCGCGGCAGCCGCAACTTCCAGCCGCCAAGAGTCGCGTCAGCACCTTGAGTGAAGAACTTGAAAGCCTGAAACAGGGCATCAGGATCGATCAGCAGCGCAAAAAGGAAGTCGCCGAGGGCAAGCTCGCGCGGCGTGAAAAAGAAGATAGCATCAGCCGCCTTGAATCCGCCATCGCCAGCAAGGAGCTGCGTGTCATGGAGATGGAGGAGGAGCTGCGCGGCCTCTCCGCCGCCACATCCGGCCCGGCTTCGCTGGTCGGCATCCCGGCTGGCCGCTATGTTCTCGTCGCCGTTGTTTATGGCACCGATGGCAGCGAAACCGCCCTTCGGCTCTGTGAACTGACCATCACTTCTCAACCCAACAGGAACGCCCCGTGAAAGCCATCGCCCAGACCATTGAAATCCTGCGTTCTTCCCTGCAGACAGGCCTGCTCTCGGCAGCCGTCGAAACCGCCGCCGCCCACTACGCACGCGTCAGCGCCGAGGCTGAGAGCCGCCTGGAAATGATCGCCACCATGATCGCCAAAGGCAGCGACTATCAGGCGCTGCAAATTGCCGAGCAGGAACCTCCGCTGCTGGAGATGGTGGCCGCACTGAGCTTCGGCGGGGAGAAGGCGTGGATGGATTTCTGCCAGGCCCATCAGCTTCCCATCGCACCACGGCTCGATGCAAAAACAGTGCAGGCACTGGATCGGCTCTACGCCCAGGGCGTCACGGCCAACCATCCGTTGTACAAGGACTTCCGCGCCGCCGTGCTTTCGCGTGAGGATGAAAAGGCGCTGCGCATTGTGCGCACCATTCTGAAGCTGAATCCGGGCGATGAAAACGCGCGCTCTGAGCTGCTGCGGCTGGAGAACAAGCATCTGCAGGACGTGCTGGAGCAGATCCGCGCTGCGCTGAAAACCGATGACGAAGAGCGCATCGCCAGGCTTGCTGAATCACTCACCGGCATTTCCACCGAGGAGAAACTGCGCGCCCTGCCTGACTATGTGCAGGCCGATGCCATCCGCCGCGCATTGCGCCGCCGGCAGACCGAAGAGAGGCTGCCAACCCTGCTTGATGAAGTCGCCGCATTGCGCGCCGCTTCCGACTGGCGCGGTGCCGCACTTGCTTTGGAGATCATTTCCGGATTGATCGAAATCCACGGCATCAACCTGCCGGCCGGCAGCCTGAAAGACCAGCTGGACAGCCTGGGCGGTTATGTGCGCCAGGAGCGCGCCGCCGCCGAGCGGAAGCGCGCGTTTCAAAATGCGCTCACCAGTTTCACCGCCTTCGCCGAAGAGGCCGGCACCCGGCTGCTCGCAGGCGCTGGCCTGCCCTATGGCGAGGTCGCCGGCATGGATGAGAGTTTTGTGCGGCGCTGGCGCGAACTGGAAAGCCATCAGATGCCGGTGCCCGACGCCACCCTGCAGCAGCTGCGCCAGACCGGCCAGATGATCCGGGCAAGACTGGAACAGATGCAGGGCAGAAGGCGCATGCGCTCGCTGCTGTCCGCCGCAGCCTTGATCGCCTTTTTGTTAGCCGTTGCCGCGCTCGCCGGGCATGGCTGGCGTGCCCGCGCCCTGGCCGATGAGCTGGTCAGCTACCGGGCCAGGCAGCTCTGCGAGCCCGCGGAGAAGCTCATCGCCAGCCTTCGGGCGGACAGGACCCAGCTGCTGCGCTGGCCATTCCTGCAAACCAGGATCGGGGAGATCGATGCATGGACGCATCAGTCGCGCGAACTCGCCGGGCAGGCCGATCAGACGCTCAAGCAAATGGAGGCCGAAGCCGCCAGGAACTTCAGCGGCAGCGTTCCGGCGGAAGTTCTGAAACGCCTGGACAACGCCCGCACACTCATCGGCCAGCTGCCCGGCGATCTCGCCGCGCCCGCGAACAACCGGCTGGCGGACTTGAAGTCCAGGTCCGAACTGATGCTCAGCAGCGTGAATCAGGAGCGCAGCGGCAGCGGGCGTAAAACGCTCGATGAAATCACCGTGATGCTTGGAAAGGAGCTCACCTATGAGCACTCCACCGCCGAGGTTACCGCCACCGTGAAAAAGATCGAGCCCATGCTGGCCAGTCTGGAAAAATGGATGAAACCGGAGGCCGATTCACTGCAACTGCCCGCCGATCTCGAAGCCCGGGTCAAAAGCGCAAGGGCTCGCGTGACAGGATTCAAGACCGAGCTGGACCGCTTTGCCAAAGTACGTGAAGCCACATCCGCGGCGTTGACGCTGAATGAGTACAAAAAGTCACTGCTGGCCTGGCAGGACATCCGCTTCAGCGAGGCTGCGCCTGCCTCATCCGTGCTCAATGCCGTCCCGACAGAAGAGCAATTCCTCGCCAGCCTGCTCACGGGCGGTGATCTGGCGATGTGGAAGGCTGCCGTGGATGATGTGGCTGGAGTGCAGATGATGCCGGGCACACCTCTCGACACCGATTTGAAAAGCCTGCTGGCCCTGCGTGATGATCATTTCCTCAACGGCGTCTGGGAGAACAGCGTCGTCAATCATTCAGGTGGCCAGGCGGTGCGCAGCGTGTGGTCGCAGGGGCGGCTGGAAGAAAGCAGCGCCGGCGACACCATGCGGCGCTGGAGCGGCCTGTGTTACGACCCCCATGCCGAAGACACCGGAGCCGCGTTTGTGAAGATGGACTACAAGCGCATCACCGCCGGCAGCAGCGATCAGGGACAAAGCGTGCGCACCTCGAAAGTCAGCGCCACCAGCCAGTTTATCGACGAACTGCAGATCAACCGCATGACCGATGCCAACGGCGAGCACTGGCAGCGCAGCGTGCTGGAGGTTTTCGACAAAATCATGCAGAACAGGACCGCGCCGGCGCTGGTCAAAACCTATGTCATGCTCGAGATCGAGCGCATCACCCGCTCACAACCCTTTGCCTGGGGCATGCATCTGAGCCCGACTCTGCGGGCCGATCTGGCCGACATGCAAAAGATCCTGGGCGGTTACCGGCTGCGCAGTGAAGACTGGATGGTGACCAAAGTCCGCGCGAAGCACGACATGCCGCTGATCAGTTTCTTCGATTCACGCCAGAACCGCCAGTATCAAAAGGAGGCGCAGGCCCGCCGCGAACTGCTGCGTGACATCAGTGTCGCTGGATTGAAGTTCGGCGGTTACGTGGAGAGTGATCTCTCGCTGCATCTCAACAACGCCGCCCGTTCCCGGAAGGAACTCTGGCTGCTGGGCAAGGCTGGTCCGCTTCTCATTGCCTCAGATGCCAAAAATGCACCAGCCGGCGCACAACCGCTGAGTCCCGTTTTCTTCATCCCGGCCGACCGCACCGCGCTCATGCAACGCTATCAGTTAGCCCTGAGCGGCACGGCTCCGCCGGCTGAAGCGCCCGCCCCGGCAGAGACACCCTTTTTAAACACCAAGTGACCATGTCAGGGGAACCCCAGTTCCAGCTCCAATGGCGCGGCGAAAGCCTCGGCCCATGGACGCATGCCGAGATTCAGGAGCGCCTGCGCCATGGCAGGATCCACTCGCTTTATCAGATCCGTGTCGATGGTGCATGGCTGCCGCTGCGGGAACATCTTGAGAAGCTTGAGGCGGCTGAACTTCAGCAGCGTGCGGTGGAGATGGCGGCACGCATTCGAAAGCGGGAGGCTGAGGGACAGGGCAGAGGCATGAGACCTCTGAACGGTCCGGTGAAACGCCCCGATCCATTTGCCAATCCACCGCCGGTGTTTGTGAAGGGCGCCTCATCCTTCATGCCGCCGATGTTCAGCGCCTCGGAGACTTCCCCGACCTGCTGGCTTGCGGTGGCGGCGTTTGTCGTGAGCTGCTGCAGCTTCGTGCCCTACCTCAATCTGGTGAGCTGGCTGCCCAGTCTCGTGTCCGGTCATCTTGCCCTGGCACAGATGCGCCGTGATCCGGAACTGGACGGGCGCGGGCTCGCCATCGGCGCACTGGTGATCTCATACACCATGCTTGCCTTTGCCGCCCTGACCTATCTGTTCTTTCCCAACCTCTTCTACCGCGTCTTCCCCATCGCAGGCTGAATCCTGCCTAACCAAATCCACGCCATGCCACCGGACACCTCCACACCAGCCTCCCGCGAATCACTTCCCGGCGGCAATCCATTCCAGGGCTCGATGCTCATGCTCGACTGGTCGCGCACCGACCTGGAGCGCCGTCTCGGCTTTGCCGCAGGCCGCTTCACTTCGCCGAACAAACTTTTATCCCTGTTCGCCGGCCTGGGGCTGACGGTTGCTTTTTATGCCTTTCTCCAAATCGGCCTCTCGGGCTGGCCTGACGCGAGGTGGCTGATCGACATGTTCACCAGGCGCGGTCCCTGCCCCTACCTGACGATGCTGTTCTTTTTCTGGGCCCTGGCGATGATGTTCTTCAAATGGCGCAAGTTTGAGCTGCAAAAGCGGGCCCTGTCGCTGCCCGTGATGCCGCAGCAACCCGACTTCGAGCTCACGGCGGCCACCGCGCGCGCAGTGCGTGAGCGCATGAGCGCCATCGTGGATAATCCGCACCACTTCATCCTGCTCAACCGCATCGACCTGGCACTGGCCAACCTGCATAACATCGGTCAGGCGGCGGATGTGGCGGCCATCCTGAAGATCCAGGCCGAGAATGACGAGGCGCAGATTGCATCGAGCTACGCACTCACTCAGGGATTTCTCTGGGCCATCCCGGTGCTGGGTTTCATCGGCACGGTGCAGGGTCTCAGCCAGGCCATCGGGGCCTTTGCCACGACGCTCGCCGCCGGCGGTGACATGGTGGCCCTGCGCGGATCATTGCAGAATGTCACCGGCGGCCTTTCCACAGCTTTCGAGACCACGCTCGTCGCGCTTGTCTGCGCGCTCATCCTGCAGCTGCTGGTAAGCTGGCTGCAAACCCAGGAGTCCGAGTTTCTCGACGCCTGCAACGACATCTGCCACAAGAACGTGGCGGGCAAACTCCGGCTCAACGTCCACTGATTCATGAGACAACGCTTCGGCAGACAGGGCGGAAACGGCGTGAGCTTTTTCGCCTTCCAGGACATCATCACCGGCACGTCAGGTTTCCTGATCGTGCTGACGTTGTTCCTGGCGCTGAACCTGGATGAGGTGATCACGGAAGGCTCCAAAACCGCGCCGGTTGCGAAGCGTGAAGAGGAGCTGCGCTCCATGCTGTCACGTATTGTTTCGCTCAAAAACCTGGTGGCTGATCTTCAGAACCGGCCTGCAGATGATGAGACAACGCTGCGCCGCATGATCGGCCAGCTCAAGACAACCGTGGCACAACTCGAGACGCCGCCCACGCCTGGACTCAATCGCGATTTCGATGCCACGGCGATGGATCGCGAGCTGCGTGAATCCAGGCAAAAGCTGCTCACCCGGCTCAACAAAATGAACGCATCCATGCAGCAGGCGGAGTTGCTTTCATCAGGCATCAACAAAGACCTGCCCGACCTGGAAAAGAAGATCAAGGACACGCAGAGCTCCCTGCAGCGCGCGCGTGACCGCCGCAATGTCATCAGCCTCGTTCCCGAGCGCAGCGGAACGAGCAAGGAACCGGTGCTCGTGCTGGTGCAGGGATCCCTCATCCGCTTTCAGCGCGCCGACGGGGCGCCCGCCTCCGCAGGCTCGATTCCAGACCTGGTGAACTACCTGCATGCAGTCAGCCCAGCGACACACTACGTGGTCTTTTACTTCAAACCCTCAGGCGCGAACCATTTCGAATCACTCACCAAGCGCGCACGCCAGGAAGGTTTCGAAATTGGTTATGATGTCATCTCGGAAGACCTGGATGTGGAATTTCAAAACAACCCGTCCGCCGGCAAGCCATGAGACGCAAACTCCACGCCAACCAGCAGGACAGTCTCGACCTGCTTCTCGACACACTGTGCAATGTGTTTGGCGGCATCATCCTGATCGCCTGTCTGCTGGCGATGCTGAGCCGGCCGAAGATGGCGGCGACTCAAGCCGACACCAGCCATCCCGAGGCAGGCATCCTCGCGGAAAAGCGCATCGAAATGGCGCAGGCCGAACTCGACGGCCTGCAAAAACTGCGCGCTCAATTGCAGAGCGAGAATGATCCGTCATTGCTGCCGCTGATCACTGAGCTGGCGGGCTTGAAAAAAACCGCTGAAAAGCTGCGGCAGGAAAAAGCCAGGCAGGATGAAATCGCCTCAGTCAAAGCGAAACAACTGGCGCGCGACACCAGCAGCGAGATCGCCCGCCTGCGTGAGCAGGAACAGGAGGTCGAGAGAAAACTCGCGAGTGCCAACAAGGACACGGAGGCCGCGAGGCAGGCGCAACAGGCGCTTGAAAAGCGGCTGGCGGATCTGCAACTGGAACTGGAAAGCGTGAGCGCGTTAAAGATCGAAAAACTGCGCTTTCCGCGTGAGCGCGCCATCAACAAAAACGCATCGCCAATCATCGTGCAATACGGCCAGGTTTTTCCGGTCTTTGATGGGGCAGGCAAGCCCATGCCAATGGTGCGTCAGGTGCCTGCCGCCGATGGCAGTTTCACCGCCTTTGCCAATCAGGGACAGGGACTGAACCCCAATCTGCAGGCCAGGCAATTGCGCGAATTGCTGAAGCAGCTGGGCAGCGGCAACCGTTACCTCACGCTCTATGTTTACCCGGATTCCTACGCGACGTTGCGTGAACTGAAGAAGCTGATCTACGAGACCGGCGTCGATTACGGCATGGATCTGCGCAAGGAGCAGAGCGTCCTGGTCTTTGATCCCAAAGGGGCCAAACCCGCACCGCTGTGAACTGAGGCGCCGAGTCCTGCATGGGCTCCCGTCATCCGCAAGACATGGCATCGGTTTCCCGTTCACTCGTCATGTCCCAGCCATCCATTCCACGCCGTCAATTTCTCGCCCAGAGCACGCTTGCCGCTGCCGGGGCGCTTGGGTTTCCAGCCATCGTCAGTTCGCGCTCGCCAAACGCCAGGCTGAACCTTGTCTTCATCGGTGTGGGCGGGCGTGGAGCATCGAATGTTCAGTCACTGGTCGGAGTGCCCTTGATGCGGCCAAAGAATGCAAAAGCGGGAGACACTGCGCCACCGCCGCAACCGACTGAAAACGTTGTCGCCATCTGCGATGTGAATGGAGAGAATCTTGACCGTGCCGCCGCCGCCTTCAAAGGGGCCCGGGCATTCCGGGATTTCCGCAAGCTCTACGACACCATCAAGGAGTCCGAGATCGACGGCGTGGTGGTCAGCACCACCGAGCACACGCATGCCTATGCGACCATGCCTGCGCTGAAGATGAAGAAACCGGTGTACTGCGAAAAACCGCTCACGCGCGATGTCGCCGAAGCGCGTCTCATCACCCAGGCTGCGGCCGAGGCCGGCGTGGCAACGCAGATGGGAACGCAGATTCACGGCATGCCCAATTACCGCCGGGTGGTGGAACTGATTCAGAGTGGCGCCATCGGCAAAGTGACCGAGGCGCATGTCTGTGTCTCGCGCGCCTGGGGTCTTCAAAGCAAGGAGGAAGCGGAGAAGAACAAAGATGTCGTCTTTGTCACGGAGCGTCCCAAGGAAGAGCAGACACCGCCACCGTATCTCGATTGGGATTTGTGGTTGGGGCCGGCGCCCTATCGCCCCTACAACGAAGTCTATTTCCCCGGACCCAAGTGGTATCGCTGGTGGGACTTCGGCAACGGCACGATGTCGGATCTCGGCAGTCATTGGAATGATCTGCCATTCTGGGCCTTGCAGCTCGATGCACCGCTGAGCATTGAAGCCTTTGGCCCTCCGCCGCATCCCGAGATCGCCCCGGCGACCATGTCCGCCGTTTATGAATACGGCGCGCGCGGTGAGATGCCCGCCTGCAAACTGCACTGGCATCAGGGCACCGACAAACCTGATGTGTGGAAGAATGACCCGTTCATCAGCCAGTGGAACAGCGGCGTCCTTTTCATTGGCGACAAAGGCATGCTGCTCTCTGACTACGGCAAGCACGTGCTGCTGCCGGAGGCCTCGTTCAAAGACTTCCAGCGCCCGAAACCCTTCATCGCCGACTCGCCCGGCCAGCACATTGAATGGCTCAACGCGATCCGTCATGGCACGCCAACAGGAAGCCCGTTCAGCTATGGCGGCCCGCTCAGTGAAGCCAATCATCTCGGCAATGTGGCCTTCCGCGCCGGCGGCAAGATCCTCTGGGATGCCAAAGCCATGAAGATCACCAACAACGAAGCCGCCAACCGCTTCCTCAGCCGCGTGCCACGCGCGGGGTGGAAACTGGCATGAACGGCGGAGTGTTAAGCATGACACTCCTAGTGCCCGTTTCATGACGATCCACAGACCAACCGCACGAACAACATCGCCAGCGCACCCTCTCATCCAAACCATCATCCCTGCTCACCGATCACCAAATCCTAACCACTTATCACTCATGCCTTTCCGCCCCCGCCTCCTCCTCCCGCTTCTCTCCGCTTCCTTTGCCACGGCCGCCGACTGGCCTGAATTCCGGGGCCCGGATAAGCAAGGTTACTCCGCCGCCGCAGGACTGCCCACCGACTGGAACACGAACTTCAACAAGAACATCCTCTGGAAGGCCGCGCTTCCCGGCATCGGATGGTCGTCACCCGTGGTCGTTGGTGACAAGATTTACCTCACCACGGCCGTGCCCGTGGGCGGCGAGGAGAAACCCGTCGTGGATCGCAGTCTGCGCGCCCTGTGCGTGTCAGCGACGGATGGCAAGGTGATCTGGGACAAGGAAATCTTTACCCAGGCCGCCGCCACCGCTCCGAACATTCACAAGAAAAACAGCCACGCGAGCCCGACGGCGCTCTATGAAAATGACCGCCTGTTTGTCCACTTCGGACATCAGGGCACGGCCTGCCTGAATGCCGCCGATGGAAGCACCGTGTGGAGCACGCGCGAGTTCGCTTACAAACCCGTGCATGGCGCCGGCGGCAGCCCGGTGATCGAGGGCGATCTTCTCATTTTCAATGCCGACGCCGAGAGCAATCCCGCGGTGATCGCGCTCGACAAGACAACGGGCAAACAGCGCTGGAAGTTTGAGCGGGTCAGCGATGCGAAGCGCAAATTCTCCTTCTCCACACCGCTCGTGATCGAGGTGAATGGCAAGCGTCAGCTCATCACGCCCGGCAGTGGTGTGGTGAATGCGCTCGATCCGGCCACGGGAGCAGAGATCTGGAAGGTGCGCTATGATCAGGGCTACTCGGTGGTGCCGCGTCCCGTTTACGCGCACGGCATGGTTTTCGTCGCCACCGGCTATGACAAGCCCACCGTGATCGCCATCCGCGCGGCTGGCAGCGGCGATGTCACGGACACGCATGTGGCATGGAAGCTGGAGAAGTATGCACCGCACAATCCGAGCATGGTCGTGGTGGGAGATGAACTCTATCTCGTGGCCGACAACGGCATCCTCTCCTGCCTGGATGCAAAGACCGGCACGGCCCATTACCAGGAGCGCTGCACCGGACCGATCAGCGCGTCGATTCTGGCGGCGGACGGCAAGCTGTACCTTCAGGATGAAAAAGGCCTGAGCGTGGTGGTGAAACCCGGCAAGACCTACACGGTGCTTGCAAAGAACGATCTCGCCGAGCGCTCACTGGCTTCCTACGGCGTGGTGGGTGATGATCTCCTCATCCGCACCGAGCAGCACCTGTGGCGCGTTGGCATGAAGTAAGTTAGGCCATCCGCCTGCTGAATCCGGCACACCAGCGCCAGCCCTGTCCACGTGAAGCAAAAGGCCTCACGAGGAGATGGCGGCGTAGAAGGCCTCGGTCTGCATGGCATCGGGGATGACCTCGATGAGAAGCGCCCCGTCAGGCAGGTCGTCAAGGTGTCCGGGCACGGTCGCGCGGAGGTAGGCCATGCCCCACATCTGCGCCCAGGGCTCGAAACTCACACGGTGATGATTTTCGACGATCCGGCGTGCCGGTGCGGAGAGAGCCCTAAGGCCGGGCACGCGGGAGAAGATCTTGCCACCGCCATTGTTGATGACGACAAGCCGCCGGTTGCCCTGAGGCAGCTGCGGCAGGATCCACGGCGCAGCGAGATCATAGAGAGCGCTGAGGTCACCGATGATGAGCCAGGAACTGCGCGAACTCGCGCTCGCACCCAGCCAGGCGGAGACGATGCCATCGATGCCATTGGCACCGCGATTGGCGAAGAACTCAACGCCCTGCTCCGGACACGACATGGCCAGATTCATCTCCCGGATGGGCAGGCTGTTGCCGATGAAGACACGGTCAAAGGCGCTGAATTTGGCAGTGATCTCACGCACCCATGCCGGTTCAGAAAGCGGGTGCTTGTTCAACCATCGCGAGACATCCAGTTTGTCGCGCCCCGGCCTGGCGGGAACCAGATTCAGCAGGGCGAGTGAATCCAGGGCGG
>CAJCCF010000647.1 GCA_903960845.1 uncultured Verrucomicrobiota bacterium
GCACTCGTTTGCCGTTCATATGATAAGCCACAGTGTAGCAATCCCACCTGCGGACACGACCCTTGTAGATAGGCACCACAGCACTACCATGCTTGATCTTCATGAATGGCCGCCCCCGTTTCCGAGTGCCTTTCGTAGTTGTCATAATTTTGTCCTGCATACCACCGGATGTGGTGTCAACCTCCGGCGATACCATGCGCGTAACCCATTGATTATGTGAGCTTTGTGGAGATTTTACTCCGCAAAAAGAAGGCTCTGTGGCATAAGATGGAAAATCGAAGTACCACCCGGGCATTCATCCCCCTGTGTCTGGCGAGACAAAATCGTCCTCACTGGTCTTGCTGATGGCAAACTGGTCACTTTCTGCGTGAGCCGCACGGACGGTCATGAACTGTGGAGGACTGCAGCTCCAGCACAGAAAATCGAGGCCACACACCGCATCGGCAGTCCCGCCGCGCCCACGCCATGCACGGATGGCAAGCTGGTGTATGCCTATTTTGGTTCGTTCGGCGTGCTGGCCTATGATTGGAACGGCAAAGAGGTGTGGAGGAAGCCACTGCCAGCGCCAGTCGTTGAATTCGGCACCGGTGCCTCACCGATCCTTGCGGATGGAAAACTCATCATCGTTGCCGACCAGGACGTCGGCTCCTTCCTGCTCGCTCTGGATGCAAAAACAGGGGCTGAAGCATGGCGGGTGCATCGCTCAGAGTTCCGGCGCAGTTTTTCGACCCCGCTGGTGTGGAAGCATGACGGCCTGGAGGAACTGATCGTCGCCGGGTCACTCTGGGTGCGCAGTTATGATCTCAAGGATGGCAAACAGCGCTGGTCTGCGCGTGGCATGGCGCGCGTGTCAAACGCCAGTCCCGTGGCTGCAGACGGGCTGCTTTTCGTCTCAAGCTGGAACGTGGGTGGCGATGAAGATGACCGCGTGGTGATGGAACCATTCGACGCCTTTGCCGCAGTCAACGACACCAGCAAGGATGGCATCCTCATCAGGGACGAATTCCCGAAAGGTCCGGTGAAGGACCGCTTTTCACAAATGGACGCCGACAAGGATGAGCGCGTCACCAGGGCCGAGTATGAAATGATGCGCTCCATGTTTGCCGAAGCCGCCAACCAATTGTTTGCCATCAAGCCCGGCGGCAGCGGAGACATCACCGACACCCACGTGGTCTGGCAGGTCAGCAAGCACCTGCCCTATGTCTCCTCTCCCGTGGTTGCCAATGGACGTGTGTTCACGATGAAAAACGGCGGACTCGCCTCCTGCTATGACGCCCGCAGCGGAAGCCCCATTTATCAGGCCGAACGCGTGGAGGCTCCCGGCGATTACTACAGCTCATCCGCCACCGCAGATGGCCGCATCTATGTCACCTCCCAGCGCGGCACCGTGGTTGTGATCGATACTGCAAGCGACACGCTGAAGGTGCTGGCCCGCAATGAACTCCATGCAGCCATTTTCGCCTCACCCGCCATCGTCGACGGCGTGATCTACCTGCGCACCGACAAGCATCTGTTCGCATTTGGTGAGTGAGTGATGGCGATTGGGGGGATGGACATTACCGGGCAGCATGCCAGCGATCAGAACTAGGACCATTTCCTCAGAGCGACGCAAAGTTTGTACCTTCGACATGGTTACGACACGTCATCATCAATGACTGAATCGCACTCCGTATGTGGCAAAAACACCCCGGATTTGGCACCGTGTGAAGACATTATAATCACGTGAAAGCATTTTATTTTGACAGCTCCGAACTGTGACTGTCAAGATGCGCGGTCGCTGACGTTAACCATTCTAACCAAAAGGCACACCAATGATTCCTATGAAGGCAATTGTAAAACTCCCAATGGCAATCGCCATGATCCCTGTGATTTTCGCAACCCTGCATGCAGCCGTGAATTTCCCGCTTAATATCGCGAGTCAGCCGTCACCTGTGGCGGCTTTATCCGTCACTCCATCGGCTTCGGTTTACACAGCGGGTGCTCCATCCACAATCACGGGCGCAGCGGTTCCGGGTTTGAATTTATTTGGCAGCAATGGCCTCCGCACCACCAGTTTCAGCCTGGAAAGCTTCTTTCGTAAAACGAGTTTCTCCGATGTGGCTATCGGAGTCGACGGTAGCGTGCTGGCGGCCCATCCCCGCTATTTTCTGCGCAAATTCACCACGGCTGGAAAAGAGGCCACTTCCTTTCTTGGCTATCGTGACTTTGTGGTCATTCCAGACTGCTCGCCAGTCCCTGATCCCCTGTTGACCAAGGTGCGCGTCAAGGTGGCGCCGGATGGAAAAATTTATGCTTTCGGTCACTTCACCATTGAGGACGATGAGGGAGTGATGAGACAGGGCCTTGTGCGTCTCCTGCCGAACGGCCAATTGGATATCGGGTTCACTTTAAAAATCGACAACTCATCTTCAGCGCCAACATTTAACGACATCGCCATCACCGCTTCAGGTGAAGTGTGGTTTGCCGCGGAGGAAGACGTTGGCTTCCTCATCGGCACCGAGGAATCCCCGCAGAGTTACGGTTGCGGCAAACTGGATGTCAGCGGCCAACTTGTGGTTGGGCAGTCAATATCCAGTGCCGCCACCGCAATCGCCGTTCTCCCGCACGGACATGTTCTGGTTGCATTCCGTGATGGCGGATCAGCTCATATCCGGCAGTTGGATCCGGAGGCAAATGATGTGGACACGTGGCAGGATGCCGGTTTGCCGCCCGGGTTCGGGAGTTTGATTCCGATTTTTGAACATCGTGCTGGTGATATTGATATGGTCGGCCCGGTCATCAATGTATTGGCCACTCAGGCGGATGGCAAAGTGCTGGTCGGCGGGGATTTTGAGGCGCACACCGACACACAGACGCGGACAAACCTCGTCCGCCTGACCTGGCGAGGCGATTTTGACAGCACGTTTGTCGGCCGCACAGGATCTGCAGGCACCGTCATGGATCTGCAGATGCATACCGACGGCAAAATCATGGTGGGTGGTAATTTTGATCAAATCAATGGTGAGGCCCGGCGCGGACTGGTGAGGTTGCTGAATAACACAGGTGCCGGTTGGGGGACCACTCTGCCACCGCCCTACGATCCCCCGCCACCCGTGATGGGCACTAAACCCTGCCCTTCACTTCAGTTCCTGCCCGGTTGGTATTATTGCACCAGTTTCTCCTTCAAGGATGGATTCGCCTTTCACAATGACCGCTGCTTTGTGAGGCTCTCCGTGGGTCAGGATTCAGCGCGTGTGGAAGAGTTGATTGTTTCACCCTTCGATGAGGATTTAACCGATCCGAAGGTTTTGGAGTTGGGAACGGGAGCCACTTATGCTCCGAGCATGACATTGCTGCAGCAGGCCGCAGTGGAAATCTCAAAGGGTCAAATTTCCAATTTCCCATGCCTGGTCTGGGGGCCTGGAACAGTGTTCCGCACCTCTGTTTGTGGCACGGACATCATTGCCTTTAATGCCGAAGGCCCATTGGTTGCATTCACCAGCGGGCTTGCCGGCATAGTGCCATATGAGCCCGCCACAGCGGTTGTGCCCGGCGGCTTTTACAAGCGCATTCCCGGCACCTCAACGGCAGTGGGGAGCAATGTCGGTCAGATGTACTCCGGTTTCTATCCCGGAACGCCCGCTCCATACGCAGGGTCCCCGCGCATCATTCAATTTGTCACTCAAAAAACCAACGGGGTCAGCTTCTACATGGGGCTCTTTCATATTCAAACTCCAGGCTCGAGCGGGATCACTCTCACCACCAGTGACATCACCTCACCGGATAAGACCGCTCCCATCGTGACTTTTAAATATCCCGCGAATAACACCAAGTATTCAAGCGAAGCCGCAACCATCGCCGGCACTGTGACAGAAACCGGGTGGATCGATAGTGTTGAATGGCGTTTGAATGGCGGCGACTGGCAGCCTGCGTATGGCAAACAGCGATGGACTGCGCAGGTGAAGCCCTTGCTGCCAGGAACCAACAACATCGAAATCCGCGCGAAAGATGGAGCAGCCAACATCAGTCGTCCGATAACACCGCTGAAAATTATTCGCCTTTGAAACCTGATTTTCTCATCAGGCGCAGCGACAGGCATCTGTTCGCATTTGGTGAGTGAGTGATGGCGGATCTAACTTCAGATAGCGGAAGTTTTTCTTTCCGCCGCTTCGACCATGTTCCAGTTTTGGTCCCGCCATGAACCTCCGCTCCTTCCTCACTCTCACCAGTCTCATCACCTCGGCTGCCTTTGCGGCAGAACTGCCGAAGATCCCCTCCAAATCGATCGCCACGAAAAAGGAGATTCTCTTCTCCGATGATTTTGAAAGCGCCGCACCAGCCAAGGTCTGGCACAAAGTTGTCGCCACCTTTGCGGTCGAAAACGGCACGTTAAAAGGTACGCAGACTCGCGTGACAAACATCCCGGCAGCGGACGGCAAGCCTGCCATCACCGCCCACGCCGCCGTGCATGGACTGGAGATTCCGACACGCGACAGCGTGGTTGAAACAAAGATCCGCTTTGAGGGCGCCACGATGATCGACGTGGAGTTCGACGACCGCAAATACACCGGCTGCCACTACGGCCACATCTGCCGGGCACAGGTTCGCCTTAATGGAATCACCCTCATCGACGAGCGTGATGGCGGCATGAGGAACGACATTTACGCAATGAAAAAAGACCCGGCCAAAAAGGCGGAGGTCGCCAAACTTCTCGTCGGACGCAGTGTCACCTACCCTGCCAAACTCGAAACCGGCAAGTGGTACATCCTCGTCGTCGAAACCATTGGCGATGAAATGCGCGTCACGATTGACGGCAAACCGGCAGGCTTTTTGAAATCTTCGGGCATCGCCCATGCGACGAAATCCAAAATCGAACTCGGCGTCGCCGGCAAGGACGGCTTTTTTGATGACATCAAGGTATGGAACGCAGAAGCCGCCAGGTAGTCAGACCACCCCTTTCATTCGATGAAACTATTCTTGTTAGGCATCCTCGGAAGCGTGACCCTCGCGCACAGCGCTGAACTGGTGATTCCGGATGACGTTCTCTTTGAGCGCCAGATCGAATTCAGCAATGCGGCAGATCAGCATCTGCAACTCAATCTGGCCCGACCCAAAAACGTGAGCGGTGACCTGCCAGCCATCCTGTGCATTCACGGGGGAGGCTTCCGCGCGGGCACGCGGGAGAGCTACGACAAACTTTGCGTGACGCTCGCAACTCGCGGTTATGTCGCGGCGACTTTGACCTACCGTCTCGCCCCGGCCCACCCGTTCCCTGCCGCAGTCATCGACTGCAAGGTGGCGGTGCGCTGGCTGCGGGCCAATGCCGCCAAGTATCACCTCGACCCGAGGCGGCTGGGCGTGACGGGTGGATCAGCCGGCGGGCATCTGGCGCAGTTTCTCGGCGTAACCGCGGATGTGAAGGAGTTTGATGCCGGCACACATCTGGATCAGTCCAGCGCTGTGAACTGCGTGGTGAACTACTATGGGCCGAGTGATCTCACCAAGTCTTACGGCAAGAGCGTGGATGCCGCCGAAGTGTTGCCGCTGTTTTTTGGCGGGGCGCTGGACACGAAACTGAAGGAGCACGTCAGAGGCAGCCCCCTTTACTGGGTCACTCCGAATGCCGCCCCCGCGCTGATCGTTCACGGAACGGAAGACAAGTATGTGAACTACGAGCAGGCGGGATGGATGGTGGACAAGCTGAAAGCCGCACAAGTCGAAGTCGAATTACTCACTCTCCCCGGTGCCGGACATGGCTTCAAGGCGGCCGATGCAACCAAGGCGGAGGATGCCATGATCCAATTTTTCGACCGACACCTCAAGACACGCTGATCCTGCCGGACTTATTCTTCCTTCAAACGCGCGCTTATGGGGATCTGGCTGAATCCGAGTTTGCCGCCTGCGCAGACGATGGAGTCGATGATGTTCTTCTCCTCCAGCGCCAGCCGTGCTTCGAATGGCAGGGAGGAGACCTCAGGCATTTTAGGTGTCTGACGCTGCCTGACCAGAGCAAGCGTGCGTGCCAGTTCGACACCCGGCTTGTTTGGAAAACTTGGCCAGTATGACTCGCTCAGACAGCGGATGCTCAACGGGTCACGGGTGATCATTTCGAGATGAAACTCCGCCATCGGAGCCCCGGTCTGAATGACCCGAATCATTTCCGGCAAATCAAGCATCCCCTGCCCCAGCGGTACCTCGGCCATTTCAAAGCCATCATCCGTGAGATGCACCGCGATGTCTTTCAAATGCACTGTCAGCGTGTAAGGCGCGAGCTGCTGGACCACTGTCAGCGGTGACTCCAGCAAGGCCAGGCTGTTGCCGGTGTCGAGGCACACACCGATCTGCGGACTGGAGATGGCCTTGATGATTTCCAGCAACTCCGTGGTTTCAAAATCCTTGTGATTTTCCACCGCGATCTGTGCGCCCAACCGGCGCGCCACGGGTTCGGCAAGCTCCAGAGCCTGCTTGATCCCGGCCTTCCAGCGCTCAAAGTCGGCCCGTTGGGTGAAGATTTCATAACGCCGCCCGCCAGCGGCGGTGCGGAAAATGCTGGCACCAGCCTCCCTACCAAGACGGAGTTCATGAGTGAACCGATCCACGTCCCCCGGCGCCTGTGGCAGCCGGATGCTGCCCTCCAGTTTCATGTTGTAGGATTCGGACGATGCTCTTGCCTTTTGAGCCAGATCAAAGCCCCATCTTTCCATCCCGATTTGCAGACTGCCGATGCCGAGCTCAACGCCGTGATCCATCACATCAAGCACATCGTGAAACGGCGGGTACTTGATGCTGGAATGTTTACCCTGCCAGCGGTTGGAGTAGGAATGAATGACCAGCCCCAATCTGCGCCCCGAAAGCGTGCCATGCAGCGCAGCGCCGCCAGATGCCAGCAAGGCTGACACGTTGAGCAGCAGTTGACGGCGCAGCATGAGGTGAAGTTTGGGCAGGATGACGGGAAAGGTCAATGCCAGACGAAGCTTGCATTGATGAAAACCAGGAACGACACAGGCAGCAATGTCTAACAAACCGCCCGCCGCTCATTATGATCTTCGTCGCGGAGCCATGTGGATGCTCGGGTCACTCGTCGGCTTCACCGGCATGGCGCTGCTGGTGAAACATCTGGGTTCGACACGTGGCATCAGCGGCTGGTGGGCATTGTTTTTTCGCGCCATAGTCGGCCTGTTTGTCGTCTGGGGCATCTATGGACCGCGCAGGCAGGTCAGCTTCAGGCGCGCCGCCACCGGGCGCATGCTGGTGTCACGCGGCGTGATGGGGGCTTTCGGCACGGCCGCCTATTATCTCACACTCCCTATTCTTGGGGCGGGAAAAGCAACACTGATCGGCAACACCTGGGTCATCTGGGCCGCACTGCTCGCGGTGCCATTGCTCGGGGAAAGCCTCACCCTGAGAAAGAGCTTCGGCATGCTGCTCGCCATTGCCGGCATCGCTCTGATCACCGGGCTGCAGGGCGGTGATTTCAGTCAGTTCGGCAGATACGAACTCCTCGCCATCAGTGGAGCGCTCATCGCGGCGGGTGTGGTGGTGGTCATCCGCCAACTGACTCGCACGGAGACCAGCGGCACCATCTTCGCCAGTCAGTGCATTTATGCGGGGCTTTTCGCCCTGCCATTCTGTTTCACGGTGAGTGCTCCTGGACTCATGGACATCGGTCTGCTCACGCTCGCCGCCCTGCTTGCCTCATGGGGGCAAATCGGCATGACTGAGGGATTCCGCTACCTGCCCGTCAGCATCGGCGGTGCCTTTCAAATTCTGCTGCCACTGTGCATCACTCTGTGTGGATGGATTCTCTTTGAGGAGTCCTTCAGCCAAACTCAAATCATTGGCGCCGGCCTCATCCTGGCGGGCTGTTACGGAGTCGTCATCCCTGCGCGCAGGAGAGCGCTCGCGGTCGAGTGACTCCGCCCTTGCCATGACGGTTAGGATTGCCATGATGGCGCATGGGTAAACTCCAAGATAAAGTAGCCGTCGTCACCGGTGCCGGAAGAGGCATCGGCAAAGCCATCGCTGAAAAACTCGCCTCCGAGGGGGCAAAAGTTGCCATTGTCAGCCGCACAGAAACCAATTCCCAAACCGCCGCCGAGGCAATCAATGCCCTGTATCCAGGCGCTGCCAAAGGCTATGCCGTGGATGTGGGCAATGGAGCCGCTGTCGCCGAAATGGGCAAAGTGATCCTCGCCGATTTCGACCACGTGGACATTCTGGTGAACAACGCGGGAGTCACCAAAGACGGCCTGCTGCTGCGCATGAGCGAGGAGGACTGGGACTTTGTCGTGGACACCAATTTGAAGGGCGCCTTCAACATGCTGAAAGCCTTTCAGCGCAGCATCCTCAAGCAGAAGGGCGCACGCATCATCAACATCGCCTCCGTCATCGGCCTCATCGGCAATGCAGGTCAGGCCAACTACGCCGCCAGCAAGGCCGGACTCATCGGGTTCACCAAATCTGTCGCCCGCGAGTTCGCCGGACGCGGCGTCACCGCCAACGTCATTGCCCCCGGCTTCATCGCCACGGACATGACCGGCGTGCTGGATGAAAAAGTCAAAGCTGCCGTGCTCGAAAAAATTCCGCTCGGTGATTTCGGCCAGGCGGAAGACATCGCCGCCGCCGTTCTGTTCCTCGCCAGCCCTGAGGCCCGTTACATCACCGGCCAAGTCCTGGCAGTGGATGGTGGCATGGTCATGTGACCCTCTTCACTTCCAATCGGGTTGTCCGCGGCCCAGACATTCACTGAGCCAGCGGACCATGCCTTCCACGGATTCATGCTTTTTCCGCAGCGACGAAAGAGCCTGCCAGTCGATGCGCTGACGCGGAGCGGCGATGGTGATGCGTTGCGGGCGGAGCTTTTCCTGAACTTTTTCAAACTGCTCCATGCTCATGGCGAGGATCTCGCGGGAAGAGGGGAAATCATCGAGCTGCGTGACATGAATGCCGATGCAACTGATGCCGACATCAAACTGATGACCGAGATTGCGCAAGGCATCGACAAGAGCCTCGTCATTCAAGGGCTCACCAATGACGAGTTCACTTTGCAGGGTCCAGCGCGTGGCGCTCAGGGCCTGGAAAAACTCGGCGGCGTAGTTGTCGAGCGTGAGACCGAGCTTGAGTTGCACGCCGGTGAGGTTTGTTTCAGGACCGCCTAGATGCCGGCGGAGATCGAGCATGGCGGCATCGAATCTCGTGGTTTCATCCGTGCTGGTGTCGAGATCCCACTCGGCGGTGACGAGATCGGGGATGTCCCACTGGCCCTTGATGTCGATCAACGAATCGCCGCCACCATTGAGCTGAAAGGGATACTGGGAGCGCAGGACGCTCATGCGTTGATAAATGGCGAGCAGCCGCTGAAAGCGCATCTGCATCACATCCTCATCCACCTCACTGCCACCGAAGAGCAGACGTCCGCCGCCGCCACTGGCGCTCGATTTCTTCAGGCGCTGATAGTAGCCCTGCCCCTGATCCACTTTGGCGATTGGCGACGTGGAGTCATAGGAGAGGATTGAGAAATGATAGCGCAGGGTGGCATCGCTGTAATCGTCACCGAGCCGCAGACGAACCAGGCGAATGAGTTCCGTCCCCTTGATGGCTTCTTCAGGATCCTGCGGCAGGATGGTGGGCAGGATGTTTCGAAGTTGTTCGCGCAAGTTCATTCCGAGGCAATAGAGAGTATCTAAGTGGCAGAATGCAGGATACGGCCCCGAATGGTCAAGATCGAAACGCAGCCTTTATGATTTGATGCTGTATGTTCGGCGCCGGTTGTTGAGCCAGCGCACGCCGAACATGTCCATCGTGGCGCGCAAGGCACGGTTACCAAAGCCATACTTGCTGACACCATGGATGCGCGGGCGGTGATTGACCGGCATTTCGGTGACGCGCCAGCCCATGCCGCCAACAAGCGCAGGAATGAAACGGTGCATGCCATGGAAAAGCAGCAGAGCCTCGCGACATTCACGCCGCATCACTTTCAGTGTGCAGCCGGTGTCACGCACATTGTCACCGACAAAGCGGGAGCGCACGTAATTGGCGATGCGGCTCTGGATACGCTTGAAGGCCGAGTCCTTGCGCTGAGCGCGGTAGCCGCAGACAAGGTCGTAGCCTTGATTCAACTTCTCAATCATGGCCGGAATGTCCTTGGGATCATTCTGCAGATCACCATCAAGCGTGACAACGATATCGCCGCGCGACTGGTAGATGCCTGCGTGCATGGCGGCGCTTTGACCGGCATTTTTTTCAAACTCCAACAACCTCACTCGGTCTCCACGCTGAACGCGGCTGACCGTGGCATCCGTGCTGCCATCATCCACCAGCACCAGTTCATAATCCATGCCAGCCATGGCCGAGGCTATTTGCATCTGGAGTTCGACGACGTTGTCCTCCTCATTGTAAAGAGGCACGACAACGGAAATGGCTGGAGAGGATGGCATGATCAGGATCAACCCATCCAGCGCACGCCTGCCGAGGCAAGCAGGAATTCCGCCGGACTATGGTGACTGGCCGACGCTGATGATCTGTGGTGCACGCCTGCGGACGCCGATGTAAACAGGTGAGCGCTGCGGTTCCAGCCAGCGATGTTTGAAATTCAGCCGCGTGTTCAGCGCGGCAAAGTGCCAGGGGCCATCCTCGGTCATGAGGCTGTATTGCAGCGCGCGCCCGCCATCCAGCAGCGTCGCATGATCCAATTCCAATCTGACTGCCAGCGCAGTGACCTCACTGATATTCATCACGCCACCATCGCCGGAGAGAACAAAGACAATGGTTCCGTCACGCTGCATACCCGCGAGGGAACGGTAGGTGATCTTCGACCCGTCAAACTGGCTGTCCGGATTCACATCGATGTATGGGAACACCGTTTGATTCTTCATGACCGAAGGATAGCCCTGCGTGGCCTCCTCGATTAATCCCGGCACATCTTTGAGCAGCGATTTGGGGCCAAAGTAAGGCCGCCCGCCTTTGACAAAGAAGCAACCGCTCCAGTCCTTGAATTCGGGGTTTAACTGCTTCCCTTCATGCCAGACATAACCAAGCGGCTTGCCCGCAGGATCGCGAAAATTGGCGGTGATGGCAAAGGCAAGCTTGTCCGTGCTCAGGCGTTCAGC
>CAJCCF010000648.1 GCA_903960845.1 uncultured Verrucomicrobiota bacterium
AGGAGTCCCGAACCACGGTGTCAACCCTCCCGTGCTTCTTGCTGAAGCGACTCCGCAATGTTGAAGTCGATAGTTAAGGGACCACTTCGCCTGAGCCGGTGTAGATCCACTTCTCCACGGCACCATTTTTGATATGAGCCTGGGCTTCGGTATCGAATTTGCCGAACATGGTTTGTGTTTCGTATTTGACGATGACCGTCCAGACTCCGTCTGTAAGTTGTGGCTCGCCCCACTCCTTGATGATGTCCGGTTTGATCTCCGTGACCTGTCCCGACTTCATGCTGGCAACAAGTAGAGGGTAGGTGCCGTCCTTGTCTTTGGCGGGTTTGTCGTTTCCAGCTTTGGCGGTGCCTTTGGATTCGGGCGGAGCATTCTTTGCACGTTCGGCGGCAACCAGTTTGAATTCATGAGCTCTTTTCAGGGTCTCGGTATAAGTGATTTTCCAACGTTCGTAACCCTGGGTGAGAACATCCTTCAAATCAGTGTCATCGAGAGCCACGGCACCTCTCATTGGCGAGGTGTCGGAAGGTGATACAAGAATGTTCGCGCCGTCCTGACCCACGGCATACATTTTGCCACCTGCCTTCACTTGAGTGGAGGCACTGGAGGCGCCGATTTTCATGCTCAGTTGAAGATCACGCTTCATGGTCACCTGACGCGGGAAAGCGCTCTTTGGCAGGGCCGTCCAATTCTTGGTCGCTTCTTCGATGGTTGGAAGAACTGGAGCGACGAACTGGTTGGGGTCCACCACCGGCTTTGGCATTTCGGGCATCGGTTCAGGCTTGGGTGCTTCCATCACCACTTTTGGCTTGGGCGCTTCAACCACGGGCTTGGGTGGCTCGATAACCGTCACTTTCTTCTTAACCACGGGTTTTGGGGCCGGGGCGACGACAATCTCCTTTTTATGCTTCTCAAATTTTACATATCCGGCAAGGATGGGGTAAGCATACTGATAGGAGATGTAGCCGACTGCGGCTGCGAGGATAAGTACGAGGATACCTTTCATGGTGGAGGAGGTGTAGCGGAATCCGAGCGAAGTTCAACCACGAGACTCGAAACATGGTGGATTAAAGCGGAATCCTTGGATCCGTTTGCAACACGGATTGCTCACCAAGGGTGTTTATGACCTTCGCCACGTTGGCAAGATCAGCCACCAGAAGGTGATCTCTCATGGCAATTTATGCCATTTCTTGGATTTCAGGCCGCCGCGTCTTCTTCGCGCTTCTGCTCCTGTTCAGCCGTTTCCTCGGCATCGAGATCACGTGCTGCGCCTACTTTGAGGCTGACTTTAATATGATGCTTCTCGGCCGCAGTGTTGAGCAGCGAGCGGATGGAACTGATGGTCAGTCCGTTTTTACCTATGACATGACGGACATCTTCCGGTGCCAATTGCACACGGAATGAGACCGCCCCGTTGGCGTTGTGACTGATGGCGATGCTTGCCTGCTGCGGGTGCTCAATCAGATTGGCGACCACGTAGGAAAGGAACTCGCGAAGTGCTTCGGGGGCGTCCATAGAGATAAAAAATGGTCACTGGACCCAAGCCGCCGAGTCCCGGCGGCTACCTGTCAGCTATCTGCGAATTACTTCGCAGCGGCTTGCGCCTTCTTGATCAGACTGCGGACGGTGGGGGATGGCTGGGCACCCTTGGAAATCCAGTCATTCACCTTGTCGAGATTGACGTTGGCATTGCCTTTCTCCTTGGCTGGATCGTAGGTGCCAAGGATGTCAAGGAAGCGACCATCGCGGGGGAAACGTTTGTCAGCGGCGACAATACGGAAGACGTGATGCCCTTTGGCACCTTCTTGACGGAGACGAATAACTACAGCCATGATTTTTTATGTTCGAACTTTTTTTCGGGGAGGCGGACAGTGGGAGAGAAGGTTAAGAAATCAAGAGCTTTTTTGAGCTTTCTCCCATGCTTGCATCGGGGTGATACCGCACCGGGAGAGAGATTTCCGCCTTGGCACTACTGGCTCAACCAGATGCCACCACGTCCAGAGGGCGCTTACTCGGCAGCAGGGGCTTCGGCGGCAGCGGGTTTGGCGGCAACAGTCTTGGCAACCTTCTTGGCGGCAGGTTTCTTCACGGCGGTTTTCTTAGCTTTTGGCTCGCTCTTGACGGCGGATTTGCGGCTTGCACCAGATTTAACCAAAGCCTTCTTGCGGGCTTTGTAGGCTTTAAGGCGGCGGCGTTTGACGATCTTATTGAGTTGCTGTCCCATGTGGAGTTTGTGTGGTTGGTTGCTAGAAAAACGGCTCGGAGAGTGGCACCTTCCTCACGGGAATCAAGAAGCTATTCACAATTCCCCTGACTACCGGCTCGCGGCTTGCGTCTTTCAGCCATTGGTTATACACAGCAGGCATCATGTTTACCGGTCTTGTCGAAGCCACAGCAACCGTCATCTCAATCGAGTCCAGAGGTGATGGCGCGCGACTGTCATTAAGCGCCGGCTCGATGGTTACCGAACTGACGCTTGGCGAAAGCGTGGCGGTGAATGGCTGCTGCCTAACTGTTGCTGATTATGACACGGTTGCTCTGACCGTCAGATTCGACCTGCTCATGCAAACACTTCGTGTCACCAGCCTGGGTGACTTGCAGCCCGGAAGCCTGGTGAATCTGGAGCGTGCGATGGCCCTGGGCACTCGCTTCGGTGGACATCTCGTTCAGGGGCATGTCGATGCCACGGTGACGATCCTTGACTGGAGGCAGCTTGGCCAGGATCACCGACTCGAAGTGGAATTGCCTTCGGAACACCGTGGTTTGGTCATCCCGAAGGGCTCCATCTGTCTGGATGGCATCTCCCTCACCGCTGCGGAGGTCACCGAAACAAGCGTCGTCTGCTGGATCATCCCGCACACCTACCAAGTCACGAATCTGCACACGAAGAGGGTAGGGGACCGCCTCAACATCGAGTTCGACATGCTCGGCAAGTATGTTCGTGAGCTGCTGAAAGCGCAGTCGATGAGGTGAAGCGGGATTCAACCCGCTCCACCTGAATCAATTGATGCCAGTTCGTCTTAAAAACGAAATTTCACGCCTGCATACGCACCGGTATCCAACGCGGGAAACCCCGGGATCTCCGCATATTGTTCTCCGAGCAGGTTTTCGATTCTGGCAAAAATCTCCGCGTTCCGCCGCAGCCGCCAGGACGCGCTTAGGCGCACATTCAGGTAATCCTCCACATCCGTCTGTACAAGTGCAGTGAAGTCCTCGCGATCGATGACATAGTTGGCGCTCAGACTGAATGTCACATCCTGATGCGGTTGAAGTGTGATGCCGCCCGAGGCCGAGTGACGGGGGCGCCTTACCAGCCTTGCCAGGTTCGTATCATCCGTAGCGTCCAGGTAGGTATAACTCAGATTCAAACCAAAACCTTTGCAGGGAGTCCAATCGAGACCTGATTCCAGCCCCTGAGTGGTGGCTTCTCCCACCGCGACAGGAATGTAAAAAGGGGGGAGATATTGATAAGTATTCCGCAGGTCATTGCGGAAGCCTGTCGCGTGGATTCTGAGCTTGTTGGCCAAAAACGGCTGTTCAATCCCAACCTCATACCCGCGGCTGCGCTCCGGGTTGAGCAGATTCGGATTGCCGCCGAAAACGGGCGTCAAATCCTGAGGTGTTGGTGGAGTAAAAGCGGTGCCGTAGTTGGCATGCAGCACCGTTTGGGTCACGGGCACACGATAACTCAAGCCTGAGCGCCAGGTCACGGCCTCATTGAAATCTGAGTAGCGATCATAACGCAATCCGCCCAGTAAATTCAATCCCGGCAGTACTTCTGCCTGCGACTGCAGAAACAACGCCCAATTCGTCTGAGACTGCGCGATGTCCTCCATGCCGGCACTGTCATTGAAACGCGTGATGGATTGATCCTGCAGCCATGCACCTGCCGTGATGGACCATTGATCCATGACCTGGACCACGCTTTGATATTCCAGGAAATCCGAACGCGATGAAATGCGGTTGTTAGGCTGAAAACCGCCCGGGAAACCCGTGGCCACCTGCCGAAACTGACTGTGTGAAAATGTCAGGGTCTGTTTCCAGCGCTCGTTCGTCTCCCATATCAGCCTCGGAGAAGCGCTCCAAAACTCAGTTAACAAATGATTATTCTGATCATTCACCGCAGTTGATCCAGGCGTGCCGACATCCGCCGTGTAGTGGCGCAGATCCAGGTCAAACCGCAGGCTGTCGTCAATCTGATAGCCCATCTTGCCCGCCGCGCTGGTCTGCTGAAACTGGCTGTTGATTCGCTGTCCCTGAATATCCGTCCTGCTTGCTTCAAAACCCCAGTCCAAGTCTCCGGCGGAACCCAGGGTGCTGATGCCTTCCCGGAATGTTCCATAGCTGCCGGTCTCAAAGAACGTTGTCGTCGCAGGCTTCAATAAACCGCGTCCGCTTCGAGTGATGATATTGATCACGCCACCCATGGTACGTCCTCCATAAATGCTGGCCGCCGGACCGCGCAGCACCTCGATGCGCTCCACATTGTCCAGAGTTGTGGTTTCGAGATTGAAGGATCCGGCAAGGTTTCCAGGCATCGGCCGCCCATCAATGAGCAGCGCCGTGTCCTTTGTCGTCGTTCCTCGAACCATCACGGTGGCGACGTTGCCGGTGACGCCGGGTGTGGCGATGGTCAACCCCGGCACAGCTCTCAGCGCGTCTGGCAGCAGGCGATACTTCTCCTGATCGATTTTATTTCGATCGATGACCGTGATGCTTGATGCTGTTCGCCAGGCTTCAGTCTCGGTCTTTGTTGCCGTGATCACCGTCACCGGCAATTCCTTCACGGGTTCATTCTCTTCCGCTCCATGCAGCAGATGACTGCTAAGGAGTGTGATCCCTGCGAATTTGAGTGCAGGGCATAGTCGTGTCTTTGGATATGTCATTGGGGCCGTTGCTTCATTACTTGCGATGAAGTGTGAACCCGCCGTTCTCCACATGAAGGGGCGGGCGTGAGCATTCGGAGAGAGATATTCGGACTCCGGGTTTGTGTGGGGTTGCCCGCACGCCTCTCTCACTCGCCTTCACCCTTGGTTGCCCTCGGATTGACTTTGCCCGCGAATCATCACTGACCAGCGTGTTGTGAAATTGTGACCCGTTACCGCAGCGCGACTGTGGCCGATTTTCACGGCCTTCCCTGCATCTACGGATGACTGCCCGGATCATCATCATGACCCGGGACGAATAAAGAAAACGTTGCGCTGCAAGCGCGCCGCCATGGGTGGCAATACCGGATCAGCCATGGTCATGCAAGCGGATGTTGCCTTAGGGATCAGACAAGTTCCCGGGATCTCACGCATCTTTGATAGTGTTCCGGATTTTCATGGGGCAGGGGCACCTTTCCGCTTCATCTGCTTCCAACTTACGCTATCCTCAATTGCATGGATTCGGCCCGGCTCATCGAAAGCGCTCAACAGCATCTGCCCGCCGCACTGGAATGGCTCCGGCGCATGGTTCAGATCAACAGCTACACCTCAAATGTTGCAGGTATTAACGCGCTGGGCCAACTCACCGCCGAGTGTTTCGCTTCAATGGGTTTCACCGCCCAATTCATCCCGGCCACCGATCCTCAGCATGGCAGTCATCTTTTCCTCAGTCGCGGTCCGTTGGACCAACCGGCTGTCGTCCTTGTGACTCATCTGGATACCGTTTTTCCATCCGAAGAAGAGTTCCGAAACAATTTCAATTGGCAGCCTGAAGCCTCCCGAATCTATGGCCCTGGAACCGTCGATAACAAAGGAGGCACGGCACTCATTTGGCTCATGTTGCGTGTGCTGATGGATGTCCATCCTGCACTGTTTGAATCTACCACTTGGCTCATTGCCGCCAATTCTGCTGAAGAGGTCATCGGCACCGATTTTGCCGATCGCACCTTTGAGCTGTGCCACAACACCGCGCGTGCCGTGCTCGTTTTCGAAGGTGGACCGCGGGAGGGTAAGGACTGGCACCTTGTCACTTCACGAAAAGGCCGGGCCGAATACCGGATCACTTGCACCGGACGCGGCGCTCATGCCGGCAGCAGTCATGCAGAGGGTATCAATGCCATCGTCGAACTCGCCCGGTTGCTACCAAAGGTTGCCGCACTCACATCTCCAGAGCGCGAACTGACCGTCAATATTGCCAACATCCAGGGTGGAACTGTTCTCAACCGCGTGCCTCACGAGGCCACTGCTGAGTTGGAGATGCGCGCCTTTGATCCCGAGGCGCTTAGCCTGGCTGGCAAAGCACTTGAGAGCATGGGGAGAGTGACTGAGGGCGGCGCACAACTGCAAATCGACTGTGTCGGCCAGACTCGGGCCTGGCCAGGTGGCGACGGCACCCAGGCCTTGTTTGAGCTTTGGGCCAAACATGCCGACTCGCTCGGCATTAAAGCGATTTCAATGAAACGTGGAGGGCTTAGCGATGCCAATTATCTATGCCAACTTGGCCCGACACTTGATGCACTTGGTCCGGTGGGTGGCAATGCTCATTGCTCTGAGCGCACTTCAGACGGCACTAAAATTCCTGAATATGTCGAACAATCCAGCTTTGTGCCAAAGGCGGTATTGAACCTCCTCGCCTTGGAGGATTTTCTCGCCAGCCAGCCGAATCCATGATTTCGAGATGCCTCTCAGGACATGCAGCAGCTGTCCTGCGGGTCGTTTTATAACTACATACAATGTATGTAAAGTATAGTCTTGTAGCCTTTGGCTAGCTTGTAGGCTTGCATTGCAGAGTCAAAAACCAGCCATTCACGTGATTCATGGTAAAGATCTATGGGACGGGCTTATTCAAATAAAATCAGGACAAGCCCCAATGGTTTGGTGGAATACGGATCTCCAACCATTCTGCAGTTGTTGAAAATTCTGTCAGTTGGCGCTGTTCAAAACTCAGTGCGGCTGGGACGATTGCAAAGTCACCAGCCTGAAGCTGAGTGTTGGCAGCTGATAATTGGCCATTGATCATGGCGACGACCAAATGTTCACCGGGTTCCCCAACCACAGACTGGCTGGCGCGATTGCGGCGAATTTTAAAGAACTCACTGGAGATGAGGTTTCCGTTAGCGTCGGCATTCTGGAAACTCGGGGCCGCAGTTTCGAAATCTATGCTGCGAAGTGATTTCTGGAGATGCAGCTCTCGTGGCCTTCCATCAAGACCGAGGCGGTTCCAATCAAATACCCGATAGGTTGTGTCGCTGTTCTGCTGGACTTCGAAAATAACGAGGCCGGCGCCGATGGCGTGGATCAGTCCGCTCGGAATGTAGAGACAGTCTCCGGGTTTGGGTTCCATGACCTGAACACAATCGATCATCGTCCCGTTGTGGATGGATTGCTCAAGAATTTGCGGTGTGACGCCATGGCGAAGACCGACATAGAGCTTTGCTCCTGGCTCAGCATGAACGACGTACCACATTTCCGTCTTTGGGTCACCTCTCAGTTCGGTAGCCAGATGTGCAGGTGGATGAACCTGAATGGAGAGATCATCGCAGGCATCAAGGATCTTCATCAGGAGCGGATAACGAGCAGCAGGATGGCTCATTAAGGCCTTTCCAAAGACAGCTTCGCGATGCCCGGTCCATAGATCATGCAAAGAAACCTGCTGACCATTGCCAAGCGTGCAGACGCTCTGCTCAAGGGGTCGATCGCTGATTTCCCAAGACTCACCAAACGGGCTTTGGGGATCAGGCAGCGTCCGATTCAGCAAAGTCTCCAGTCTCCTTCCGCCCCACATGCGGGTTTGATAGAGCGGTTGAAACGTTAAAAGTGAATTGAACATGCTGTCGGTGAACGGTTAAGACCTCTTTCTGCAAGTTTTGGCATGTCCAATCCGCAGTGGACCAAACAGCAATCCCGTGGGGAGTGAACCATGAGGCCACCCCGTGAGCTACAGGCTCAGGTTACCAATGTGCGTGATCGCAAATGGCAGCAAGTATTGCTTGCAGCTTGGCGTTGTTTTCGGGCAATCTTCAATCTCTATGGAAAACACACCCGACACCACGTCGCGCCGCGACTTTTTGAAAAACTCCACCAAGGCGGTCGCTGGACTGTCCGTCCTCTCAGGCATTCAGATTCCTTATGTCCACGCGGTTGGTGATGACACGATCAACATCGCCCTCGTAGGATGTGGCGGTCGCGGCACAGGAGCAGCGAGCAACTCCATGGGAGTGAAGCAGCGCACACGCCTCGTCGCCATGGCGGATGTGCAGG
>CAJCCF010000649.1 GCA_903960845.1 uncultured Verrucomicrobiota bacterium
GGCTGATGTGTTTGTCTTCCCAAGTTTTTTTGAGGGCCTTGCCCAAGTTCAGATTGAAGCGCTGGCCACTGGCCTGCCATTGATCGCCACGCATGAGGCGGGGGCCGCTGACTTGATCCAGGAGGGCTCAACCGGTTTTTTAATCCAGGCAGGAGACATTGATGCGCTGGCCGGGCGAATTCAAAAACTGGCCCAGGACGCATCCTTGCGTCAACAGATGCAGCAGGCGGTGCTCGCCGTCCGTGAACGGCTCAGTTGGCAAATCTATGGCGAGCGATGGAGCAACCTCCTCGAGAAGATCGGATGAAAAACCTATTCTGGTATCTGGGGCGTGGAGTCGCCTTTGTCTATCGTCTGCACGCGCTAAGGCTCGCCTCCATCGTTTTCCGTGGGGTTGTCCACCCTTCCCTGATCAAACGCCCCTTCTTTGGAAAACACCTTTTCCTGGATGTCTCGCGCTCCAAGGCCCAGCAGCTGCTATGGTTGCAGGGTGAACGTTACGTCGAAGAACGACATCTGTTGAAGCAACTTGTCCGGCCAGGCATGAACGTGGTGGATGTCGGGGCCAACATCGGTTTTTACGCCTTGATGCTGAACTCCTATTTGAACGGTCAGGGAGCCATCATCTGCCTGGAGCCTGACCCGACCAACCTGATCGAGCTCCGCGCCAACGTTGCCGCGAATCGTCTGGAACAACAAATCAGCATCCTGCCAATGGCCGCAGGAAGTGAGGATGGGACCGTCAGTTTTGAACCGGGCCTGAACGCTCATGCCGCCGAAAATGGGACGATGCAGGTGGCCGTCAGGAAGCTGGACTCATTGAATCTGGCTCAAGTGGATTTTATCAAAATGGATGTCGAAGGCTATGAGGGAGCGGTTCTGGATGGTGCCCGATCATTGATTGAGCGGTGCCGGCCGACATTGTTTCTGGAACTTCACCCACGATTGCTGACAGCCCACAGCCATGGGGAAATCGTGCAGTTTGTGCAAAGGCACTACACAGAGCTTTCAGTGTATCAAGTGGCGCGTGGAGATTGGTGGATGCGTGCCTTGCGCAGTTACGGAATGGCGAGCTGTCTGAGGCGTTTGGACAATCTTCAAGAGCTGGTTGCAGCTTACGAGGCGGGCACCATGGAACACACCTCCTGGATCGTCGCACAAGCCTAGATCAATCAAGATTTCATGCTGATCATTTTGTCCACCCACCCCATCCAGTACCAAGTGCCGCTCTGGCAGGCACTGGCACGGGATGGTCGCGTGCCGTTTGAAGTTTGGTACCTTTGCGATCATGGCACGCGCGTGAGTCATGATCAGGAGTTCGGCACCCAGTTCGCCTGGGACTTGGACATGCTGGCCGGTTATCCACACCAATTCCTAAAGACCCCGCCAGATGTGACCCCCGCTTCGTTTTGGAAGTGCCGGTTGAAAGAGTCTCTGCGGGAACGTCTTCACTCCAGTGGTGCTCGAGTTCTCTGGATTCAGGGTTGGCAGGTGGCAGGCTACTGGCAGGCAGTGCACGAAGCGCACTGCGCGGGTGTGAAAGTTTGGCTGCGCGGTGAGAGCAATGACCTGGCCCCGGCGCCTGCCGCGTGGAAACAACTCCTCAAGCGCCTGCTGCTGGGCTGGCTCTTCAGCCACGTGGATAAATTTCTCTGCATCGGAAAGGCCAATCGCAGACTCTACGAGAGCTATGGCATCAAGGCTGATCGACTGCTATCCGCCCCCTACTGCGTGGACAATGAGCGTTTCGGCAGACAGAAAGCTGAAATAGAAAAGCAGAAAGTTGAAATCAGAAAGCGGTGGGGAATCGCTGAGGATGCGTTCTGTGTTTTGTTTTGCGGGAAGTTCATTCCGAAGAAGCGTCCGCTGGATTTAGTGAAAGCAGCGGCACTGCTGATGAAGGACGGACGACTGCCGAAACTCCACCTCCTCTTCACCGGCTCCGGTGAACTTGGTCCCGAACTCCGCGCGGCCTGCCACGTTGTCTTCGATGCTGAAACC
>CAJCCF010000650.1 GCA_903960845.1 uncultured Verrucomicrobiota bacterium
ATTCAAGTTTCAGGTTCAAAGTTTCACGACATGAAAGCCAACGATTGGTGAACGCTGCATACCTCACACTTTTGAGTGTGCGGGCAGTATCTCGTAACGCCTTGATTCAGAGAACTTGAAACGTAAAACCTGAAACCTGGATTTAAGTTCAAGATTCACCAGAGGCCCTCCTGACCTGCACCACCAATGTTTAATACAATGGTGGCTCGGGACGGATTCGAACCGCCGACACTAGGATCTTCAATCCCATGCTCTACCAACTGAGCTACCGAGCCGTAACCGCCTTGATTGGCGGGCCGCGACATTGGCAAAGGCTGGCGAAGTGCGCAACGGATTTTTCACGCTTTCATGCGATCCTTTTTCAAACCGTCAGAGGAATGCCTGGATACAGGCGCACCAGAACACAGGAGAGGCTGTCGTGAATGAGCGACTGTGCTGCTTTTGAAAGCGCATCAGGCCGCGCGCCCTTCTCGACACCATCCTTCCATAAACGATCGACGCCATCCGAGTGCTCGGCGAGCACTTCACCAACGACTTGATTCCAATGGGTTGGTTCGGCGCTCTCCTGCCATTCACCACGGCCACGACCGAAGTGGGCGACGGCCAGGTAGGTGAGCATGGCGAGCCGCACCTGCTCGCGGAAATGCTCCCGTGACCAGTGAAGGCGCTGATCACTGCCACGAACAAGGTTGTAGCTTTTGATCAGGGCATACGCGCCGATGCCTGCGGCAAGACCGCCGACAAGTGCGCCCCCGCCAAAGGTCATGCCGCCCATTTTGAGGTCGGCGATCAAACCGCCCATGGCGCCGCCGGCAACGCTGCCAATGACGCTCCAGATGGCCTCAGGCACCTGCTGGGGTGTGTGGAATTTTTCACGTGCCAGACTGCCCAATGCACGTGCCGCGGCACCCTCAAGGCCATGCAGTTCAATCAATAGATTCGTGGTGGAAACAATGCGGTCAGCCAGCCGGTTGGCGAGTTTCTCACGCGCCTCCTGATATTCTTTATTGAGTTCACTGCGGCCAATGCCGACGCGCTCCAGCATGGTCTCACTGCGGACCTCCGCACCATCCACGACGGCAGCGGTGAGCAACTCGGACAAGATCCGGCCCGATTGGCGAAAGATGTCCACATTGCGCTGATGCCAGGCACGCTTGAGCAGCTTGAATGGCGTCGCCTTGCTCTCGTTCATCAAAGGGGTGAGAACCTCCATGAGAAGTTCCTCCTGAACCCAGCAGCGGGCAAAGGCATCAAGCCGTAAAACGCCGCGCACGAACGGGAAAGCGCTGAGGTGATCACGCCATGCGCTGGTCTCAGACTCCTCGATGGCTGGGTCTTGCACAGGCCCGGTCTGGTTCAGGAGCACCAGCACAGGTTTGCCAACCCATCCAAGAATTTCCATCTCCGGGGTGATGTAGGCGGCGACCTCCGGTGGTTCGGTGGCATTGACGAGATAAAGCACGACATCGGCATCATCGCGCACATTTTTCAGAGCCTGCTGACTGCACCAGAGTGGCTTGTCGGTCAGCCGGTCCCAGGTCTGGGAAAGAAACCAGAAAACAGGATTCTTCTCGCGACGCAGACGTTTCAAAAGGCGCGCGCTGTCACCAAACCCCGGTGTGTCCCACAGTCGCAACAATCGCGCGTCGTGCTCCAGCATCGTGTAGGACTCGTTGAAAAGCGTCACATGCGCAGCATCCCGCACTTCACCGACATCACGCCTCAGGAGCGTGCGTGCCAGAGTGGTCTTTCCCGCATTGGTATGCGAGATGAGACTCAGCGTGACGATGTCTGCGGATGGCGGTGTGATGCCCGGGGGTGGTGGCATGGCTTTAATCTAAACAGGCAACGTGAGGTGCAAAGCGGGAATGATGAGATCACTCACGCTGCTCTCCTCTTTGTGCCGCGATGATGATCTCATCCGCCGCACCTTGCAGCATGTCAGTCCAGAGTTTCTCGCGCCCGTCGAGTTTCTCGGGTGACCAGCGATTGCCAATGCTGGTGGCATCAAGCAGGACAATCAGCTCGGCATCGCGCTGGCGGCTGGCGAGCGCCTGTTTGACATCCAGAACGAAGCGCCGCTGCACCTCGGCTTCAGGTGTGGTGGCAAGGTTGAAGACCATGACGACACGGGGATGAGCAGGCTTCCAGGCGGCGATGAAATCGTCTTCATCGCCGAGTGCTACTTGAACCATCTCAGGCTCGGTCATTCGGCCAAAGCGCTCACGGACGCCGCGGGACCAGATTTCACGGTGAGTCGGAGAAGCGTCGGTGGCATGAACCAGCACCGTGATGATCTCCTGCCCGCCTTCGACCGCACGCAGAGTACGGATGAGATAGTTTTGCCAGCCGAGCGCGCGCATGCGCTTTTGCATCAGGGCATGGGCGTGCCAGACGCTGAGCCCGGCCAAACCGATACGGGGCAGGATGACAAGCAGCAGCAGCGTGCCTGCATAAAGATGAATCCACGGCAGCGCCGCTGAAGGTGACGTCGATTGGCCATGCGTGCGGTGCATTTTGGGCAGGTCAGCCAGAGGCAATGGCAGCTTCAAAGCGGAAGAAGCCGGGTTAAAAAGCGCACCAAAAAAAACCTGTGCCTCCTTCTCACCCAACAAGGTGCTTTCCCATACAGCCCGGTATTCCCTGGACCAGCCGCGAGCATAGAGCCCGATGGCGCTCCCCAGGGCAAGCAGTGCAGCCGCGATGTGCAGCCATGCACGGAATCGACGCTGCCAGCGCTCGAAAGCGGGCGCATGACTGAGCTGCTCAAAACGCTGATCGACCGTCATGCCGGTGGGCGAGTCGCCATCACCATTGCGATCATTGGGGATCGGTGTCATGCGGGAGGCGAGCCACTCCATGAGGCGACTGCGGCCTATTGTTCGGAATTCGAAGACCAGCGCGATCACCGTCATCGTGCCATTCCAGGCAAGAACGCCAACCAGCGGCAGAGCCAGAAGATTGAACTCGGCTTCCTGTCCCAGCCCAGCCAGCGCGTAACCCGTGATCAGCGCAGCCAGCCAGCCCGCAATGATCCAGGAACGGCGGCCCTTCACCGGATTCAATCGCTCCATCACCCGAACCAGAGGGCCGCTCCAGCCGATGAGCTCATGCTCCAACCAGCGGGCGCGGCGCAGAAGAAAAGCTGATTCGCGATCACCCACGCGCTCTGTCTTCACCATCTCGGAGTCCATGCCGGCGCGGGTTCGGGCAGTGGATTCACGGCGGCGCTCTTCACTCAGGATCACCGCTTCGGTGTCCCCTTCTTCGATTGCGCGCCAGCGCAGGATGGTCAGCCAGTCGTTCCAGTCCATGCGCGTAGGGATCAGCCATGCTTGAGTCTCACATCCTTGATGCCCGCGCTTTTCATCAGCGTCTGCAGACGCTTGAGAATACGCGGACGCTCCATGGCCAAAGCGTGATGGACGGTGGGTTGAAGCACACGCACCATGAGCACACCGCGCTGGATTGAATCGGGTCGCGAGTGTTGAAAAAGAAAATCACCCACAATATCGCGCCAGGCGGAGAGCACTTCCTCCAGCTTCATGCGGTCACCAATGCCAGCCTGCGCCACCACCTTGCCGACAAGATCAGAGACATTCAGGGTCGGCAACTCGATGATCGGCCCCTCATCCACCCCACGCCAGGCCGAGATCAGCGCATGACGGCGGCGCTGGCTGGCGGTGGGAAGGCGGTTGGACATGTACCATGATGAACAGAAGCGGAGGGAATTGCGAGAGGGATTTCACCCGGATCAACTCACCGCCGGCCGGATCACGATGATCTC
>CAJCCF010000651.1 GCA_903960845.1 uncultured Verrucomicrobiota bacterium
CAGCAATCCTGCGGCGTCTTCGCCGGAAACTCCCATTCGATCTCACCCTTGGCCGAGACTATGACCACGCGGTTACACTTGTAGTCGGTGAGCAGAATGCGGTGAGAAATGGGTGCGTCGGCTGCGTGCAGCGCGGCGAGCGGAGCTAGTAAAAGGGCGGTGAGGAGTGTGAAGAGTGAGAAGCGAGATTTCATGGAGGGGCGTTTTTCGAATTTAGAATCCACAGGTTCACACCGTCTCCAGCCCCGCGAGGGTCTCCTTGTTGCTGGTGCCGAACTTGTCCACTTCGGCACCCATTTGCCGGGCGATTTGCACCCAGAGATTGCAGAGGGGTGGCGGGGACGTGGGGTCATGGGCGATGTGCTGGCCGTGTTTGAAGCCGCCGCCGGCGACGAGGATGGGGAGGTTGGTGGCATCGTGGCTGGAGGCGTTGCCCATGCCGGCTCCGACGACTGTGATAGTGTTGTCGATGAGGCGGGTGCCGCTTTCATCGGGCTTCTTCAGTCTGCCGAGGAACTTGCCGCACTCGCTCATGATGTCGCGCTCGAGGAGGGTGAGTTTGTTGATCTTGCCGCTGTCCTGACCGTGATGACTGAGGTCATGATAGGCGAAACTTTCTCCCGGTTTCGATGGGGTCTTGGTGGTGCCTATGTAGTAAATCGTGGCGAGGCGCGTGAGGTCGGCTTGAAAGGCGAGTTGGGCGAGTTGGAGGTTGAGACCAAACGAGAGGGTTTGCTCGCCGGGTGCCGGGTCTTTCAAGGGGGCAATGCCGGGATTCGGTTTCGGCCGGCGCGCATAGTCTTCGGCGGTGACCATGCGCTGTTCCAGCTCGCGCACGCTGGTGAAGTATTGGTCGAGCTTTTCCCGGTCCGCCGCGCCGACATCCCGCTGCATGGCCCGGGCTTCTGCTCCGACACGGTCGAGGATGCTGCGGCCCTGCCGGACGCGCTCCACTTCGGTCTGCACTTCAGCGGGAGTGCCATTGATGAAGAGTTTCGCAAACATTCGCGTCACGCTGGACTCCGCCGGAATGGCAACGCCGCTGCGTGAGTAGCTGAAGCTCGTGCCGTTGCCCTGTGCCATGGCGATGGATGCAAAGCGGGTCTGTGAGCCGATTTTCTCGGCGATCAATTGATCCAGCGAGATGCTGTTGCGAAAGCTGGGTGAGCCGGGATGCGGGGTGCCAGTGAGGAAGGACCTGTCTGACGCATGACCATCGCGCACCTCGGGATGATTGAGGCCGGAGATGACGGTGAAGTCGTCGCGATGGTCCTTGATGAGATCCAGGTAGGGCGATGGCGTGTAGGCCGCGCCCGCTTCTTTCGGGAAGAAGTTCGGCGCGTGAAAGCTGAAATAGTTCAGCACGCAGACAAATCGTTTTGGCTGCACGGGCGTCGCGGCAAATGCAGACTGCATCGACTCGAGCCAAGGCAGGGCGAGGGCGATGCTGCCTTGCTTCAGCAGTGCGCGGCGGGAGAGGTATCTCTGAGTAATGAAGTTCATCGTTGGTCTATTTGTGAGTGAATACACGGCTCTGGATCACCTCATGCAGGAGTGTGCGCAGGCCGTAGTCGCTGGACGCGGCGCGCTGCACGATGGCGTCCACCACCTCGCGGTCGGCGAACTGAACTCGGGCGCCGGTCAGGTAGGTGATGAGTTTCTCCGTCATGCAGTGGGAGATTTGTTCGGGATGGGCGAGGAGCAGTTGCTTGTAGGCGTCCACGTCCTGGAACTCGCGTCCATCGTCGAGCTTGTAGCTCGGATCGACTTTCGGGCCGTCAATGTAGTGGCGGATATCAGAGCCGGGAATGCCGACGATCTTGTCCTTCGCGCTGTCGGGAATGGCTCGATAGTTCGTGCGCCAGCGACCGGTGACATCGAAGCTCTCCAGCGCGAAGCCCGGCGGATCGAGCTTGGCGTGGCAGCCTGCGCAGACGGTTTGATTGCGATGTTTGTCGAGTTGCTCGCGGATGGTGGTGGTGCCGCGAATGTCGGGCTCGATGGCAGCCACATTTTTCGGCGGTGGGTCGGGTGGTGTGCCGAGAATGCGATCCAGCATATAGGCACCACGCACGACTGGCGAGGTGGTGGTGCCATTCGCGCTGACTTTCAAGACAGCGCCCTGAGTGAGGAAGCCACCGCGATGAGAGTTCGCGGGCAGGGCGACTTTCTGAATGTCCGGCCCTTTCACTCCGGCTATCCGGTAATGTTCGGCGAGGCGTTCATTGAGCATCGCGAAGTCGGAGTGGACCACATTGTGCATGCTGAGATTGTGCCGGAGCATCTGATCGAAGAAGGCCGTGGTCTCGCGCATCATCGATCGTTGCAGGTAAACCTCGAACTCGGGATAGAGCTTGGTATCCGGCTGCGTGAAGTCGATGTCGCGAAGGTTCAGCCAGCTTCCGAGGAAGTTCTGGGTGAAGCGCGCGGCCTTTGGTGAAGCGAGCAGCCGCTCGGTCTGTGCGCGCAGCGTTGCGGGTTCGTGCAGTTTGTTCTGCGCGGCAAGCGCAGCGAGCTCTTCATCCGGTGCCGTGCTCCAGAGGGCGTAGCTGAGGCGCGCCGCCAGCGCGTGATCATTCAGCGCACCGGGCTTCTCGGCGAGAAAGAGGAACCTCGGCGAGCACAGCGCGAGCTTGTAGGCACCGCGCAGGGCTTCATCAAAGGCGCGGCCTTTCTGCATCTCCTCACTCATGAAGCCAACGAGGTCCGCCACCTCCGGCTCCGTCACCGGACGGCGAAACACCTTCGGCAAAAACGCGGCCAGCAATCGCCGCGCATCAACCTCGGGTTGCTTCGAGACGACGTGGCCCTTCTCGATCGGCAGGTCCCCATAGAGCAGTGTGTGGCCACGCGACGGCCAGGTGTCGAACAACGGCCCTTCGATCTCAATCGACTCGATGGCGGCTGCATAGCTCGCATTCATCGCTTTCTCGTCCGGCTTCTCGGGCACGGCGCGGAAAGGCTCCATGAAGATCGTTTGCCCAGCCTGAATCCGTATCTCCACCGTGAACTCGCGGAATCCGTCAGGGCTCATCTCGAAGAAATCCACGACATTCCTCCCGTCCGCGTGACTCGCGCCGACATAGACTTTCAGCATCACCCGCCGGTCCGGCGCGGCCTTGTGGGCACCGCCAGATTGCAGGCTGTCGCGGTCGATGATCGACTTCGCTCGAATGCGAAAGCGATAACGCTCGCCCGGCACCGGCGGCCGCCATGCCAGCAATCCGCCATGCGGCGGAGAGCCTCCGAGCGACCGAATGGCAAGCACACCCTCCGGCGAACGTGTCCAGAGGATGCGGGCAAAACCACCACCCCAGTCCTTCCACGTCTCCTCGTAGTCCGTGCGAATCTTTGTCGTCACCGGGCGCGGCCCAGTGCTCGTCGCTTCTTTCAAGGCAAGATCCGCCGCCTGCATGTAGCGCTCCAGGTGCACCGCCGAGAGGTTCAGTGCGGAACCCACATTGTCGAAGCCGTCCAGCGTCCCGTCTTCTGGCAGGAGATCGCGCAACGCGGTGTCGATGCCGAGCAAGTCGTGCAGCGTGTGCTCATACTCCGTGCGATTCAGCCGCCGATAAACGACGCGCCCATCCCGCTGCTGCGTGCCGATGCTGAAGTCGTGCAGGTCTCCGCCGAGCGACTTGAGAAAAGTGCTGCTCAACTCTGCGGTCGGGCGCTTCTTGTTCTTCGGCGGCATCTCACCGCGGGCCACCTTGTCGAAGACCTTGGTCCAGAGCTGGAGGTTCTCTGCGTCATCAGGCTTCCATTTCAGTGCCGCCACATCGAGCCCGCCTTTCTTCGCATCCGCATCGTGACAGTCGTAGCAATGCTCATCGAACATCGGCTGCACTTTGCCAATAGGATCTGCGGCAGCCGCCGGGACGGCGAGACATTCAGACAAGCCGACCAGCAGCAATAGAGTCACCAAGTGACGGAAGATTCCTTGATGTTCAGTCAGTCTCATTGTCCTCCTCCCTTCGGCATGGCCCGTGCGAGCCTGAACCCCGTTTCGGAATAGAACTTCGCCGGTGAAGCATTGCAGCGTGTGCTTGCGCGCATCGCATTGGCTTCACTGGCAAAACCACCTCCGCGAATGACACGCTTGGTTTCATAGATGATGCCCTCCGTCCACTCCCAGACATTGCCGCTCTGATCCAGCGTGCCGTAGTAACTAGGCGAAGCCGGATAACTGCCGACATCCGTGAGATAGATGACGCCTCCTGCGTGATACGCATTCTGCGTCACTGCCAGCCCCTTGGTCCAAAAAAAGTTTGCCGCATTCACGCGCTTCGCATCGGGCTTGGCACTCTCCGGCACATCGTCGCTGCGCGTGGCGAATCGCCAGTAGCCGCCATGCTGCGGGTCATGGTAGGCCGCCTTGTGCCACTCGTTTTCGTTCGGCAGCCACACCGTCGCCACGGGCGTGCGCGTGGCCATCGCACCCAGTTTCGCGATGTCGTAGGCACCCGTCTCAGTGTCGCCCTTCCCGCCACCATGGTGCATCCAGTTGGCAAAACGCAGCGCTCTCAGGAAATCCACATGCACGATGGGCTTTCGCTCATGCCCGGGCACCACCGCATAGTGATAGCTGCCTTTCTCCCCCGTGCGCATCAGACAACCCTGCTGGGTCCGAATATCATCCTGGCCCTTCGGCATCGGCGTGCCGTCCATATTGCTGATATACAGCCCGAGTGGATCCGTCGCCGCCACGGCATTGAGAAAGGCCGCATACTGCCCGCACGTCACCTCATGTTTCATGATTTGAAACTCATAGACCACCGCCCCAAAGCCCATCTTGTCCGGCGGATTGCCCGCATCACCGACCGTGACCCATTCCACATCGACCTGCGCGTGGACGGAAAGACAGCCAGCCAGAATCCAAACCAAACACGCTCTCATTTCTTCACCTCCAGCGGTTCGAACTTCACCTCATCGAACCAGCCAAACACCGCCTCTTTGGCAGTGCTATGCACGGAGAACTGCAGGGACGTCTTTGGCGCATCGCCCGCATTCGTGGTGTAGGCGAGCACTTCTTTCCCATCGAGCTGGATCGTCAACTCGCGCCCGCGCAACTCCATCACAAACTCGTGCCACACGTCGGCTTTGATTTCCAATCGAGATGAGGTGGGTCAATATGGTTCTCTATAGTGCCACACTTTTCCACTTCACTAGGGCTG
>CAJCCF010000652.1 GCA_903960845.1 uncultured Verrucomicrobiota bacterium
GTCGTGTAGAGTTCATAGACCAGCTTTCCGTTCCGCGAGATCAGGATGGAGAAAATGGCTTTCTTGCTGTCGCGAACCCATTCCGTCAGCTCGGCCAGCTTTTCAGTGCTGATGCCTTCCTTCTCGGGCGTGCTTTGTCCGAAGCTCTCAGAAAGCTCATTCGGCGGCAGAGGGCCGATCGCGCTGGGAAACGAACTCTCCTGCGGTGCTTCGGCTGCTACCGTGGCTGGAGATGATGGCTTGGCGATTTTCGCGGAAGCGGGAACCGCAGGTGCTGTGGGACTAGCTGGGCCTGTCGATGCGAGCTTCTTCGCCAGCGCCACGCTGTCGGCATTCAGCTTCGACAAGGCCACTGCGAACTGCGTGCCATCCTTCTCAATAACAACGGACTCGCCATCGAGCTTGATGAACTTCGCCTGAACCACCCGGCCATCGCTGGAGGTCCAGGATTGGGGAGCACTGGCGTCTTGCGCACGAAGAGTAACGATAGCCGTGAGGGCGAGCAAAACGGAGAGAATTAGCTTCATGATGGTTCGGCGGTGATGAAGATGACCTCTAAAGTTCGGAGGGCTACCGGTCAAAGGTAGCGGTGCATGCAAACATGGCGGAGAGCCTATTTTGCCGCTGCCGCCGGAAACAACGCCTGCATGGCACGCACGGTTTGATCCACGAGGATCTGGCCGCCTTCCGGGCCGACGATGTTTACGTGCGGCAGGCCGCTGTAGCTGCCGCCTTCGATGGCGAGGGCGGTGGGAAGGTACATGCCGCAGCCGTTGGTGAGCTGAAGCACCAATGTTTGTTGGGCCGGGCTGCGGGCCTTCATCTGGATGCCCCAGTCGAGATACAGCTCGAAGGTGTTCGTGGTGATGGCGACGTCGCCGATGCGCAGGACGTGCAGCTCCATGG
Source organism: uncultured Verrucomicrobiota bacterium (assembly GCA_903960845.1). GTDB lineage: Bacteria > Verrucomicrobiota > Verrucomicrobiia > Verrucomicrobiales > Verrucomicrobiaceae > Prosthecobacter. The sequence continues at coordinate 907 of CAJCCF010000652.1, forward strand.
TGTAGGGCGGGAGTTTGTCCGCTTCCTCGAATCGCTTCACGATGCCCTTCTCCAGGCCGAGCATGGTGATGACGCGGTTGTCCGGCTTCTCGATGACGCTGTATTGCGCGATGTTTTTCTTCGCGTCCGCATACTCGCGTTCGAGAATCTTGCGCGGTGGCAGCGGCAGGTCTTCGACGATGTGGCCGAAGGGCGCATCGGTGCGGATGTCGGCTTTGGCGGCATCGACAGTGTCGAGAACGGCGCTGCTGATGCGGCGACCGAGTTCCTGCTGCCGCGTGAGGCCGCGCAGCTTGATCATGCGCGCCTCGGCGTCCTTGCGATACTGCGGATGTGGCGATTGATCGCCCGCCGCGCTGCACCAGCCGAGCACGGTGAGGCCGGGCAGGTTGAGTTTGGCCTTCAACTGCTCCCGCGCGTCATGCCAGAAGTCGGCGTTGAGCGCGCTGCGGCTCTCCACTTCCTGCGAGGGGCATGCGACATTGATGGCGACGGCTTGGAGCTGCTTCTCAGCATTCCAGAAGAACAGCGTCTCGATTCCCGAGTCGGAACCGGCCTCCATGTGGCGGAAGCGCGCGTCATTCGTCTTTGCATACATCTGCGCGTGTCCATCGGCGAAGACGGAGCGGCGGTTCTCGCCGATCTGGGCGAAACCGAGCGTCCAGCTCACACCGCCCGGCTTGCGGCTCTTCCACGCCTGCACGGCGGCCTGAGCCAGGCGCTCGACGAGAAACGAGGTGTATTCCGCCGGCTGCATCACGCCTTCCTTCGGGATCGGATAGGTGATGAGCGTCTCCTCTGGAATCTCCGACGTCACCGGCGCGGTGTGCGTGTGGGTCGCCGAGACGATCACCTTGCGCACATCAACGTCCGGCAGCAGCGGCTTCAGATGCTGACGAAACTGCGCGAGCACCGAGTGGTGAATGCCCACGAGATCGCAGGAGATGAGAATGCTTTGTTCGGCGGACTTGCCGCCCTCAACGGATTCAATCGCCACCGCTGAGGCGATGATCGGCGCCTCCACACTTTGCGAAATACGCGTCCCAAACTGACCCGCAAGCGCCACCGGTTTGTCCGGCGTGATGCTGACCGTGGATGAGCCGATGCGGAGTTCAGCGGCGTGAAGGCTGGCAGCTAGACAAAGAATGAGAGCGATGAGTTTCATGGTGGTTGGCAAAATATGCCCGGCACAGTCTTCTGTGCGGAATCAAGGAACGCTCGCCACACAGAGGACTGTGCAGACCACTTTAAATGAGCTCCGCAATCGGCTGGCCGAGATCGACAAGATACTGCGGCCTGCCGGTGGTGTCGGTGAGTGTGGTGCCGAGAGCATCAATGCCGAGGTGCTGATACAGAGTGGCGATGACGTCCTGATAATGCACCGGGCGTTCGGTGGCTTCCGCGGCATGTTTGTCGGTGGCGCCGATGACCTGGCCGGTCTTCAAGTGACCACCCGCCATGATGCCCATGGCCACTTTCGGCCAGTGATCGCGCCCGGCGCTGTTGTTGATCTTCGGCGTGCGGCCAAACTCGCCCCAGACGACAATCATCACGTCCTGCAGCATGCCGCGCTCCGCGAGATCGCTGACCAGCGTGTCCAGCGCGTGGTCGATGAGCGGGCCGAGGTAGCGCAGCGCGGAAAAGTTGCGCGAGTGGGTGTCGAAGTCGCTGATGGAGATGCTCACACAGCGCACGCCAGCCTCGATCAGGCGGCGTGCGAGCAGAAATTTCTGCGCGCACTTCGGGCTTTCCATCGAACCATAGGCATCGGCAGGGCGAATGATGCGCGGTGTGTAGCGATCCAGCACCCTGGGATTCTCCTGGCTGAGATCCATCGCGCTGGCAAACCTGCCGGAGGTCAGAATGCCAAGTGAGAGCTGCGTGAACTCATCCAGCGCGTGCATCGAGCCGCTGGTGTCGATGTCGCGGCGGATGCTGTCGAGCCCTTTCAGCAGCGACACGCGGTCTTCGAGCCGGGCCACTGTCAAACCTTTGGTTAGCGCCAGACTCTGATTGTGACCAGACCCGCGGCGGGCGAGTTCCGCCTTCATGCCATTTTCCAGCTCGCGATGAAACAGGTGTGAGATGTCCGGCCGGAACGGCGAGCAGGCCGCGCCGAGAAATCCGGGGCGCGCGCTGTTGCGGACCAGCGGCCGGCCCTGCATGAGGTCGACAAAGGCGGGCGCGGAATCTTTGGAGGTGCTCAGGAGCTTGCTCACCACACAGCCCATCGCCGGGCGTCCGCCGATGAAGGAGAGCTCCTTTTCACCAAATCCCGACTGGCATTGAAAGGCATCGTGATTGCCCATCGCTCCGGTCAGCGAACGCAGGAAGACATACTTGTCTGCATTCGCGGCCAGGCGCGGCAGCAGTTCGGTCAGATGCAGTCCAGGGATCCTGGTTGGCAGTGATTTGAACTCGCCGCGGATCTCGGACGGCGCGTCCGGTTTCGGATCGATCAAATCCAGCTGCGACGGTCCGCCATCGAGGTGAATGTTGATCACCGCCTTTTTAGAAGATCGAATTCCGGCGGCCGATTCGGCCCGCAGCAAGTCCGCCAGCGTCAGCGAACCAACGCCTAGCGCCCCCGCCTTCAGAAAACTGCGGCGGTGCTGGCTGGATGAGTTGACCGGGAAGGTGAACATGCGAGTCAAACCTACGGACGGTGAGTGAACACGCTTTCCGGAGATAATCGGGCGGCACCCGGGCCGTATGCCTCATCACCATGAACAATCCGATGCCTTACGGCCCCGCCAACTCGAAGCCCGCCCGAATCCTCAAGGAGAAGATGATGAAGGGGCACCCGGTCTTTGGCACCCTCATCCAGCACGCCGTGGTTCCGGCCATCGTTGATTTCATTCCTGATGGCAGCATCGATTTTGTCATCGTCACCGCCGAGCACAACGCACTCGACATCGGCGACTTCATGCCGTTGCGCTATGCCCTGGCTGCGAAGGGCATCGCCTGCCTCGCCCGCACCCACAGCCGGGATGCTGATGATGTCGCCAAGGTCTGCGATTCGTTCGATGGCGTCGTCATCCCGTATGCGGAGGATGTCGAAATGATCAAGCGCCTCGCCGCTGCGGCCGTTTACCGCCCGCTCAAAGGTGAGGCGCTGGAACGCGCGATCAAGGAGGGCAAATGGCCGAGCGACAAGACGCGCGACTACATCGAACAAAAATGTGCAGATACGCTCTTCGTGCCGATGATCGAATCCGTCCGTGCGCTGGAGAATCTGGATGCCATCTGCTCGATCCCCGGCGTGAGCGCGCTGTTCATCGGCCCGAATGACATGACGACGAACATGGGCATCCCGAATGAATACGATCATCCTGATTTCATCGCCGTGGTGCAGAAGGTCATCGATGCCGCCGACAAACGCCACATCCCGGCGGGATCATGGTTTGGCAAAACCAGCCAGCAGCTCCGCGCCATCAAGCAGGGCGCACGGTTCATCTGCCACTCAAACGACAGCAGCCTGCTGAAGGACATCATGACCACGACCTTCGGAGAGCTGCGCCAGGGTTGAATCTGAATTTCCACATCCCACACATGAAACGCCTAACCACATCCATAGCAGCAACACTCTTGCTGTCAGTTATCTTCTGCAAAGCGCAAAGCCCGGACGCCCCGTGGTATGAGGACCGCGCCAACCTGCTCTTTTACCAGGACGATCAGGGCCGGTCGCAACCGGTGAAAACGCCGGCTGACTGGGCGCGGCGCGTGGCGCACATCCGGGCAAACATGGAGCTCGCGACGGGAAAGCTGCCGGAAAAATCGGCGCTGCCCCTGGATCTGAAAGTGGATGGCGAGACGCCCCTGCGGCACTACACGCGGCAGCATGTGACCTTTGTGGTCGAGCAGGGTGACCGACTGCCGGGATGGCTGCTCGTGCCGGATGGCGCGACCGCGAAGGACAAGCGTCCGGCGATGATCTGCCTGCCGGGAAGTTCCGCGCCGGGCAAGGATGTGCCCGCAGGCCTAACAGCAAGCGCTGATCGTGCTTATGCGCACGAACTGGCGGAGCGCGGCTACGTCTGCCTCGTGCTCGACTACCCGCTGGTTCATGCCTTGGAATACAAGACTGATCCTTATGCGCTGAAGTATGACAGCGCGACGATGAAGGGCATCGTCAATCACCGGCGCGGGGTGGATGTGCTGCAAGCACTGCCGTTTGTCGATGCGGAAGCCATCGGCGTCATCGGTCATTCGCTCGGCGGGCACAATGCACTGTTCCTCGCCATGTTTGATGCACGGGTGAAGGCGGTGGTGTCGAGCTGCGGGTTCAATGTGTTTGCGAAGCACAATCGCGGCAATGTGAGCGCCTGGAGCAGCCGCTATTACATGCCGCGCATCAAGTCGGTGTATGGCGATGTGCCGGCGAAGATTCCCTTTGATTTCACCGAGGTGCTGGCCGCGCTGGCTCCGCGCGCGGTGTTTGTGAATGCGCCACTGCATGATGCGCCCGACTTTGAGGTGTCCGGCGTGCGCGATTGTTTCACGGCGGCACTGCCAGTGTATCGCGAGGTGTTCCAAGCCGGGGACCGGCTCGCCGTGCGCTATCCTGATGCCGGGCATGCCTTCCCTGCGGCGGAGCGTCAGGCGGCGTATGCATTTCTCGACAAGCATCTGCGGCCGCACACTGGCAAAGCAGATTTGAAACGTGATCTCGCCGCGCATTGGGCTGTGGTGGACAAAGCGCTCGAGATTCCGGCCAAAGACGCGCCGCGACTGGGCTCGGGTGATTTCACCTGGTCGATGTGGATGCAGTCGGACGAGGTGGCGGATCGTTTGCCGGGGGATCTTGTCAGCCAATACGATCCCGTGAAAAGGCGCGGATATCATCTCACGCTGAAGAGCAACCCGGGTGCCACGACCAATCAGGCGAACTGGAGACACCTGCAGTTCGGTATCGACGATGATCGCACGTCGGAGTGGCGTGATTGCGGCCGCCCAGGCCATGCCACGCTCGCCTTTGCGCTCGCGGTGCATGAAGGTGCGCTTTATGCGGGAACCTGCGAGCCGGGCAAGGATGAATCAGGGCATGTGTATCGCTACGGTGGTGGTGAGTTGTGGATCGACTGCGGATCGCCGGACAAGTCAAATTCAGTCACCGCGCTGGCGGTGCATCACGGCAAACTCTACGCCGGAACAGGCAAGTATCGGCTCGGCGGCTCTTCATTGAAGGAATCCGAGAACACCACGCTGGGTGGTCGCATTTTTTGTTATTCAGGCGGCACGCGCTGGGTGGATTGCGGTCAACTGCCGGAGACGGAAGCCGTAGGCGGACTGGTGGTGTTCAGGGGTCAGCTTTACGCCTCGTCATTGTTCAAGCCCGCCGGATTCTTCCGCTACGAAGGCGAATCGCGCTGGACGACACTGCCCGTGCCGCAGGGCCCTGATCTCAAGACCCAGGAGATCGGCCCGAAGCGTGTCGAAGCGCTGACCGTGCATGACGGCTTTATCTACGCCAGCAGCTACGACGGCGGGCATGTGCATCGCTTTGACGGCAAAACCTGGACGGACTGCGGTCAGATCGGCGACAACACGCAGACCTATTCCTTCGCGCAATACGAAGGGCGCTTGTATGCGGGCACCTGGCGCAGCGGTCGCGTGTTTCGTTTTGAAGACGTCGGCCGCTGGACTGATGTGGGCCGGCTCGGCGAGGAACTCGAGGTCATGGGCATGACGGTTCACAACGGCCGCCTCATGGCCGGATCACTGCCGCTCGCGGAGGTGTATTCGTATGAAGGCGGCGACAACTGGAAGAAGCTCGCACGGCTCGATCACACGCCCGATGTCACGTACCGCCGCGCCTGGACGATGGCCGAGCATGATGGTCAGGTGTTTTGCAGCACGCTGCCGTCCGGCAAAATTTTTGCCTTCTCCGCCGGTCAGCAGGTCGCCTGGGGCCACACGCTGTCGTCCGCATGGCATCACGTCGCGGCGGTGAAGTCGGCCACCCGGCTAACCTTGTATGTCGATGGCGGGATGGTTTCTCAAACACCCGTCTTTGACGCAGCCGGCTACCAACCCGACCCTGATGCGCCGCTGCACATCGGCAGCGGCATGAATGGCAGCCTGAACGGACGTCTCTCCGATGTGCGCGTGTATCGCCGGACACTGAATGCCGCGGAAATCGAGATGCTGGCGAAGGATCGTCCGAAGCCGTAAACTCAAGGCGGATCGTGAGGTGAGCTGCAAGCTCCCGCTGTTTGGGGATGTAATCCTCAGATGCCCGTCCGCCTAGCTTCAATCCGTGCCGTATTCACCTTCCTCGCGCCGCAGGTTCAGTCACAGACTGCCGGCAACCTGCTGCTGAATTCCGCGCTGAATTTCCACTGCTTTGAAAACTCCCGCACGGGACAGGGCGCTGAGTTCAAGAGCGGCAGCATCGCCTGCTGGAACCAGGAAACCTATGGCGACGCGGAGGCTTATCGCGCGGCGCGGCAGACTGCATTCCGTCCGTCGTTCGCGGTGGAAAATGTGGTGGTGATTCACCCGGGCAAGAGCCTGCACCAGTTCGCCCTGCTGGCGGAGATGGGGCTCGATGGCGGCGAGCACGTGAGCCTCTCGGTGTCAGGGCATCAGGCCAAACCAAAAGCGCTGCAAGCCACCATCCGCATGATGCGGCTCGACAGTGACGAGGGCAGCTGGAGTCCGAAGGATTTTGGTTTGCCGGACAATCGCACTTTCCCGAAGCATTCGCGTGGCGAGCTGACCGCCGGTTCGTCCTTCAGCAGCGATTCGGGTGACGCGACAGGCTTCGAGCTGAAGATTGAGAAGGCCGTGATTCCCGCCGGCTTCACCGAGAGCGCGACGAAATCAACGAAGCAACCGAATGTCATCGGCATCACCGTCGAGTTCACGAACACGGGCACCGATGACGTGTGGATTTATGCGCCCTGTCTTGTCAGGGGCGATTCGGCCCTGAATCGGCTGGCTGAATCACGGGCGCTGCCAGAATACTATCGCGGCATCCCGCGCACGGTTCAGAAACTCTGGCGCGGTGATCCGCTGCATCTCATCGTGATGGGATCAAGCATTGATCGTGGCAGCGCGAATCCGCGCATGATGCCCTATGACGAAGATCCGAAGTCGCCTGCATTCAAGCAACCGCTAACGAAAAGCATGGAATTTGATGGCGCCCTCGTTGGCCATCCTGAATGGAACGGCTACATCGGCTGGTGGCAGCATCACTTCATGTATGGCGGCCGCCTGCGGCAGTTGCTGATGCAGAAGTTCAACTACCCGATGGACCGTCTGCTGCTCAACACGATGGCCTGCGACGGCTCATGCATCGCTGAGTCGCACTCGGGCCTGGAGGCTTACGCCACGCTGAGTCTTCCACCTGATGCGGGCACCAACGGGCACCTCAAAGGCAAGACCTGGCAGGAGCTGTATCCATCCGTGTTTGCCCGGCCCGGGGGGGCACGGCCTGATCTGGTCATCTTTGGCAGCGGAGCCAATGAAAAGGTCGATGGCGCGCATGAAGTGGCTGCCTTTGAAGGGGCGATCCGCTGGTTTCAGCGTCACTATCCGGGTACCGAATTCGTTTTCTGCATGTGGCAGAACCGCGAGACGTACACACCGAACACCGGCCATCTGCGCGAGCTTTCGCTGCGATATCAGATTCCATTCATCGATCTGGGGCGCGTGATCAGCGAGACAACACGCCACTGCAACAGCTCCGCCCTCGTGCCCGGCGACGGTCATCCGCAGGCTGCCGCACACTACCTCTGGGCCAAACAATTGGAGCGCGCCTTCGATGTCGCTGATCCCATCCAATCAGGCATCGCTCAACTACCGCTGCCCGAGCGCCTGAGTCATCACACCATCGGCTGGGAGGGCGAGGTGACGACCTACCAGGCCGGTGACAAACGCTTGCGCGGCAATCGCGGATTCATCCTCGATGACAGCTTCGTCAATGTCTGGGCAACGACCAGGGATGAACTCGTCGGCATACGGCTGGACGGTGCGCCGGATGAGGCATCGCGCCGCCGCCCCACTCGTGCGCGTGACAGCCGGAATTCCACATTCGCCACAGGCCGCCTCAGTCTCGGAGATCGACACATCATCGAAGTCACGGGCAAGGAGTCCGCCTTTGTGGCAGTCGATTCAAAGACCGCACTCAACCGCCAATGGCTCGGTGCCGCCAGTCCGCGCTGGAAGCTGCCGGCCAAGCCGGAGCCCTTCGTTTCCGAATGGGGCGCGCCGTATGGTGATGCTGCGGTGCAGATTCCGGCAGGAGCCGAAGCCACCACGGATTTTGTTGGCACGGACCTTTCCATCGCTTACGCCGATGGGGCGGATGGCGGCGATTTGATCGTTCTGGTGGATGGCCTGGAACGGCTCCACACCGTCACCAATCAGGTCTTCACCGATGCCACGAATCAGCCGCTCTACCTGGAGAATCGCAAAGGCATCCGCGGGCTTGGGTATGGCTGGCACCGCGTTCAGGTGAAGGCGGTGGGCAAGCCCGTGCGCCTGCTCGGGGCATTCACTTATGACACGCGGGCAAACCGCCAGTCCGAGCGCGTCGAGCGTGGTCGCGCATTCGCCGGCGAGAGCCTCCGGTTCTCCGCACCCTTTCAGGCGCGGCCCTGGATCGTGTGTCACGGCGGACTGCGCGTGAAGCTTGATGATGCCAGCGCGTCGGCGGTGACCTTCACCGGCAGTGGTGAAGGCAGTTATGAAGTCATCGGCGAATGATGATCCGCACAGTTTCCGAACCACCTGAATCGCCATGAAGAAACACGCATTGCCTGTCCTCGCCTGCTGGTTGCTCATTCATCAGGCCGTGATGGCTGAGGATGACTCCTCACCGCTGAAGGCCAAGGGACAGCAGGTGAAGCTTTTTGTGCTCACCGGCCAGTCAAACAGCCTCGGCACGACGGCTGACAGGAAAGAGCCGGACATCACGCCGGGCCAAGACGCGCGGGATGCGCAGATTCCGTTCTTTTGGGCGAACCGATCCTCACGCAGCGGTGATGGCGCGGCGAAACTCTACGATGACTCCGGCGGCAGGATCGTCACGCTGCGTGCGCAGAAGGGCGATGGCGCCAACCCGCTGTTTTGGGGACCCGAGATCGGCTTTGCACGACACCTGGCGGCGAATGGCATGAAGGACTTTCTCGTCATCAAAGCCAGCCGCGGCGGTGGTGGCAACAGCTACTGGATGAAGGGTGGCCGTGATGATCACATGTATCACCACGTCATCGAAACGGTGCAGCAGGCGGTCAAGGCCCTGCCGCAGGGCGTCACCTTTGAAATCGCCGCATTGCTGTACATTCAGGGCGAAAGCGACAGCCCAGCGGAGGCCGCCGTGTCGGGCGAACGGTTGCGACTGTTCGCCGAAAACCTTCGCAAGGATCTGCCGAACGCCACGGCGATGAAGGTCATCATCGGCGGCATTGCCTCCGGTGGTGAGAAAAGCGATGTCGTGCGTGCCGGGCAGTCAGCCCTGGCAACCAATGATCCCACCTTTCGCTACATCGACACGCTGGATCTGCGCGGACAGCGCTATGACAACCTGCACTTCAGCAAAGGGGCCAAACTCGAGATCGGCCGGCGTATGGCCGGGGCCTGGCTGAAGTGGTCGAAGTAGATCTTCGCCCATCCAGCGGCACCAGCGGCAAGTACGCGCCATCGCTTCGCGTAGTGATGGCTGCACATGAAACGTCTCCTCCTCGCATTCATTCTCTCGCCGCTGGTCATATTCGCGGCAGACACCACCCGGCAAGTCGGCGCCGCCTCCGTGGACATCACGCCGGATTATCCCGTGCGACTCAGCGGCTATGGGGGCCGGCGTTTGCCGAACACGGGCGTTTCCCAGCACATCTTTGCCAAGGCCCTGGCGATCGGCAGTGATGAGGAGGGCCCTGCGGTGCTGGTGACGGTGGACAATGTCGGAGTGCCGGGATCGATGCGTGAAGAAGTGCTGCGCCGCCTCGCCACAAAGAGCAAGGTGACCGGTGAGCGTTTCGCGATCTGCTCCAGCCACACGCACTGCGCCCCGATGCTGATTGGCGTACTGCCTAATTTGTTCGGCATGGACATCCCTGCGGAGCATCTGCCGGCCATCGAGCGCTACACGCGGGAACTCACGGACCACATCGAAAAAGCCGCACTCGCGGCACTCGCGGATCGCAAGCCATCCACGCTGGCCTGGGGAGTCGGCAAGGTGGGTTTCGCAGCCAATCGAAGGGCCTTTCGCTTGAAGCCGATTGATCACGATCTGCCGGTGCTGCGCGTCATGGGTACCGACGGCAAGGTGCGGGCGATCTTCACGAGCTACGCCTGTCATTGCACGACCATCGGCATTGATGAAATCCATGGCGACTGGGCCGGTTGCGCGCAGGAGGCGCTGCAGCGTGAGTTTCCGGGCGCGATCGCGCTGACCGCACTCGGTTGCGGTGCCGATCAGAATCCGAATCCGCGCCGCACGATGGAGCTGGTGAAGCAATACGGGGAAGATCTCGGCGCGGAGGCCAGGCGGCTGGCGAAGGGCAATCTCACACCGGTGAATGGCGCCCTGGAGTGTCAGGCAAAGCAGATCGAGCTCGCTTATGACAAACTGCCGACGCGCGAGGAATGGCAGACACTGGCCGCATCGACGACAGCGGCGATTGCTTATCACGCCAGGAAGAATCTCGCGCGTCTCGACAAGGGGGAAAAGATTCCGACGCACCTGCCCTATCTCGTGCAGCGCTGGAGTTTCGGTGACGGCATGGCGATGGTGTTTCTGCCCGGCGAGATCACGGTGGATTATTCTCTGCGCATCAAACGCGAGTTCGACCGCGCGCGGATGTGGGTCAATGGCTACTCAAACGATGTGCCGTGCTACGTGCCCTCACGCCGGGTCCTGGATGAAGGCGGTTATGAAGGTGCTGGCGCGATGGTGTATTATGACCGCCCGACAAAGTTCGCGCCGGATGTCGAGGAGCGCATCCTCGGTGCCGTGCATGAGGTGATGCCAAAGTCATTTCTCACCAGGCCGGAACAGACTAAACCCGCCGGGTCATCCGCAGCCGTCAGTTATCCTGATCACGCCAACCTCCTCGTGGTGCGTGATGCCGCAGGCACTGAGCGTCCGGTCAAAACGGCGGCCGACTGGGCCGAGCGGGTCGCGCACATCAAAGCCGGTGTGGAGCAGGTGATGGGAACGCTGCACGACACTTCCCGCTGGGCGCCACTGGATGTCGAAATGGTTTCCGAAGAAAAGACCGCGAAGTACCTGCGCCGCAAAGTACGCTTCACTCCGGAAACAGGCGACCGCGTGCCTGCATGGCTGCTGATTCCGAATGAACTGCCCGCAAGCGGCAAGGCACCGGCGATGCTCTGCCTGCATCAGACGACGAAGATCGGCAAAGACGAGCCTGCGGGCCTGGGCGGGCTGCCGTCACTGCATTACGCCCATGAACTCGCCGAGCGCGGTTATGTCTGCCTCGTGCCGGATTATCCATCGTTTGGTGAATACTCGTATGATTTCCAAAAGCACGGCGCCGCGCGCGCCAGCGGCTCGATGAAAGCGATCTGGAACAATCTGCGCGCGGTGGATCTGCTCGAAACCCTGCCGCAGGTGGACAAGGCGCACATCGGCGTCATCGGTCACTCGCTCGGCGGTCACAACTCCATCTTCACGGCCGTCTTTGATGATCGACTGAAAGCCGTCGTCTCAAGCTGCGGATTCACGCCGTTCCACGATTACTACGGCGGCAAAGTCGCCGGATGGACCAGCGACCGCTACATGCCGCGCATCCGCGATGTGTATGCCAACAATGCCGACAGGATCCCGTTCGACTTTTATGAACTCACCGCCGCCATCGCCCCGCGCGGCTTCTTCTCCAACTCGCCCCTCCATGATGCCAACTTCGACATCAACGGCGTGCGCAAGGCATTCGCGAAAGCCAGTGAAGTTTATGCCCTGCTTAAAGCGGAAAAGAACCTCACGCTCGTCACGCCGGATGCACCGCATGATTTCCCGGAAGCCGCACGCCAGGCCGCGTATGAGTGGCTGGACCGGCTGTTAAAGTGAGCAGCGGATGCAGCGGATGCCCGGCAATATTCCAAGACACCTTTGCATGAATTTTCGCACACTCGGTCATCCTTTGTCCGTGTTCGTTTTCATTGGCGGGACAGCGGCACTTCATGCCCGGACGATTGAGTTCAACCTAAAAGCGTGAATGGGAAAGATGACAGATTGCCGTGAAGGCGCATAGAATGGGCTGATGGTGCGTAAAAACA
>CAJCCF010000653.1 GCA_903960845.1 uncultured Verrucomicrobiota bacterium
CTGCACAACGTCGCCGCGCAGCATCCGGACATCACGGCGCGCATGGTGAAACAATGGCATGAGATGACTCAAAACGTCCTCATGGCCACGGCCAAGGAGCAGGCGCCTGTCGCCGAAAAAGCCACAGTGGGAATCAGGCATCGCGAGTGGACGGACTTCTCCGCCCTTGATGCCAGCAGTGCCCGTCATGATGCTGAGAAGCGGAAGAAGAAAAAAGGCGCGGCACCAGCGGCAACCCTCAAGTCCATCCGCGCCCGCGCTGAAACCAAAATGGTCGTCGAGGGCGATCAACTCGTGCTCACCAGCAGCGGAAACGATCCGGGTCTGGCTTTTGCGCACCTGCCAGATCTCAAAGTGAACGGCCCCTACCGGCTCGTCTTCAGCCTGAAGAGTCAGTCGGCAGGTGGCGGGGAGATCTACTGGACGACTGATGCCGAAACCATTTTGCCAAAGGGGCAGCACCAGACTTTCGAGGTGAAGCACGACGGCGAGTGGCAAAACTACTCGCTCACGATTGACACCCGCGGATTGCTTCACGCCCTTCGTTTCGATCCATGCGCCGCACCCGGCGTGGTGCGGATCAGGGGACTGGCACTTCAGGATGCGGCCGGCAAAACACTGCAATCCTGGCCCGCCGCCGAATGATGGAAGCCCAACTTTCTGGCACGGAATCAATTCACTCAAACACGAACCCGATCATGAAACACATCTCCCTGTCCATTCTCCTTCTCTGCATTGCTGCCGGCAATTCGCACGCTGCGGATGAACTCCGCCCGCGCATCACCAAACCGGTCAATTCGCTGCTTGATGAAACGTTTCCAAACACAACGTTAGGCAAACCGTGGGAGCCGGGAGGCCGGCCTGGATCATTCAGCATCGTGGATGGAGCCCTGCAGGGCGTGGCCAAACCGGACGACCATCACGGGCCATCTATCGGGGTGCCTCTCACCGGGCAAAACTTCACGATCGGCTTCCGCTTCAAGTATGCGAAACCTGGATACTTCCTCTTTCTGCTCGATGGAGAAAGTCAGTTCGGCGGCGCCGCGCATCTGCTGCGCGTGTCTCTGGCACCCGGGCAGACGGCGATCCAACAGGATCGCGGGGAACCCGCCTCGCACATCGCTCAGGGAAAAGCCAAGCGCGAGGCTGATAAAAGCGGTCGCGTGCTGCCGACGCCGACGAAGGAGCAGCTTGCTGATCCAAAGTTTTATCGTGTCGAGAAACTCGCATCGCAGCCGGCAAAGACCGGCGACGGCCAGTGGCACCAGGTGCTCATCGAGCAACATGGAAACGAGGTGCTCGTGCAGGTGGATGATCAGCCGCCGCTGCCAGCCACCGGCACCGTGCTCGATTCGCGGAAGTCACGCATTGTCTTCCTCGTTGGTCAGTCAGGCACGGTGCTCGTGGATGACGTGAAAGTCTGGGAGAACACGCGCCAGCCCGGGTCGCCATCCGCCGCAGCCAAGCCATAGTCCGGCATCCACGCATTCCATGAAATCGTCTGCACTCACCCTTCTCAGGCTCCTGGCCGTTCTCGCAAATTTCTGAGGCCCATGCGCCGCCGCCGAGGTTAAAAAGCCTAACGTCCTGTTCATCATTGTCGATGATCTGACCACGACCCTCAGTTGCTACGGCGATCGCGGTGCGCACACGCCGAACATGGATGCTCTGGCCGCGCGCGGGGTGCGTTTTGATCATGCGTATTGCCAGTTCTCATTGTGCAGCCCGACGCGTGCTTCCTTCCTGACCGGCTGCTACCCAGAGCGCACCGGGGTGCTTGCTTTGAACAAGAGTTTCCGTGATGCCATGCCCGGAGTGATCACCGTTCCCGAGCTGTTCCAAAAAGCTGATTACGACACCGGCAGCATCGGCAAAGTTTTCCACGGCGGAGCTCCATTGAAGAAATTTGACGTGCAGATCGGTGCCGCCCTGAACAAGGACAGCGAGATCCTCGTGGAAGCCAAGACGGCGAACGATCCAGGCGACAAACCGCAGGCCAAGGTCAGGGGCGAAGGCTACAACCGAACCTACGCGGCGTCCTTGCGTCCGGATGCCGACTTCACCGACTATCAAATCGCGAGCGATGCAATGACGACGCTTGATGCGTTCAAGGACAAACCCTTCTTCCTTGCCGTTGGATTCATTCGTCCGCACACGCCTTATGTCGCGCCGAAATCATTCTTTGATGGCGTTGAAAAAGCGAAGCTGACCCTGCCGCCGTTCTATCGCGAAGGCGGCGAGAATCTCGAGCGGATGCCCCCGTCCGCGTTGCGGCCTAACAACAACGTCTTCCGCTACGCCGATCCAAATGTGAACGAGGCGCGTGATGCCATGCAGGCCTATCTTGCCGCGACCAGCTTCGTGGATTCGCAGGTGGGGCGTGTGCTGGCAAAGCTCAAGGAGCTGAATCTGGACGACAACACCATCATCCTGCTTACCGGCGACCATGGTTACCAGCTCGGCGAGCATGGACTGTGGGCAAAACAAACGCTGTTTGAAGGCGCCACGCATGTCCCGCTCATCGTTGCCGCACCCGGTGTGAAGCCCGGCGTGTGCAAAGGCCTCGTCGAGCAGGTGGACATCTATCCCACGCTGGCCGGTCTCGCCGGACTTACACCGCCTCCGACGGTTCAGGGCCGCACGTTGCAGCCACTGCTTCAGGATCCGTCCGGCATGGGCCGGGAGGTCGTTTTCAGCACCATGATGGCACCCAAGGGCATCATCGGCCACAGTGTGCGCACGGACCGCTTCCGCTACATCGAATGGGATGAAGGCCGCGCCGGACAGCAGCTTTACGACTATCAAAGCGATCCCGATGAATTGGACAATCTTGCATCCAGGCCCAAACAGGCTGAGCGCATTGCCCGCATGAAGGCCCGTCTCGCAGCGCATCTCAAGGCCGTGAATGGTTGAGTGGGGAGCGGAAAGCAATGGCCAGAAGGACATGCTCCCCAAGGCTGAATCAGTGCATCAGGCAGGTGGCAGTAGGGAGAAGCCGTGAGCTTCATTGGGCGCATTCATGCCGTATCCCCTCAGCGTTCAAGGGTTTCAAGCGCCGCCGAAATCGGAATGAAAATGGGGCGACGCTGAGATTTTGTGCCACGATGCCGGCACATGAGCATCGGAACCAAAAATCGCCTGAACCAAACCGGAACCACCTGCAAAACGCATCTGCGTGAGAAGTACCCGCAGCATCTGGCCTTGGTGGAGGAGTACATCATTGAACTCGAAGGCTCGGGGAAAAGTCATGACCCGACGCGCTGGACCAAGTTCACCGACGCGAAGCACAGCACTGCGGAAATGCTCCAGCGCGTGGACAAGGATTTTGACGGGTGGATGAATCCATGAACCTGGCTAACCATCAATGCAGCGACGTTGCTTCATCCAGACCAGTGCGGCGGCCCTGCTGACAGGCTGCGGACGGAAACTTTTGTCGTCGCGCGCAGCGCCTCTTTCACTGGCGGAAGCAGTCAGCCACCTGAGGGCTGGCGAACTCAGTTCGGTCGCTCTGTTGCGTCATTACCTGGAGCGTCTGGAGCGTCTGGATCGAGCCGGCCCTGAACTGCGCTCCGTGATTGAGCTGCATCCTGATGCGATGATGCTGGCAAAGCGGAGCGATGAAGCGAAGCCGGGCCGACCGCTGCATGGCGCGCCAATCCTGATCAAGGACAACATCGAAACAGCGGATGCCATGCTGACCACGGCCGGATCACTGGCTCTGCTTGACGCACCCAAACCCGCACGGGATGCCGAGATTGTGCGCCGGTTGCGCGAGGCTGGAGCGGTGATCTTCGGCAAGACGAACCTGAGCGAGTGGGCAAACATTCGCAGCAGCAAATCGACCAGCGGGTGGAGCGCGCGAGGAGGACTGACCCGGAATCCGCACAAGCTCAGCCATAGCGCCAGCGGATCGAGCAGCGGCTCTGCTGTTGCGGTGGCGATGGGTTTTTGCGCAGCGGCCATCGGCACCGAGACGAACGGTTCCATCGTCAGTCCGGCAAGTGCCTGCGGTATTGTCGGATTGAAGCCAACGCTTGGATCGGTGAGCCGCAGCGGCATTATTCCCATCACGCAGTGGCAGGACACTGCCGGCCCGATGACGCGCACGGTGCGTGATGCGGCATTGCTGATGAATGTGTTGTCCGGTTTGGATGCGCGTGATTCGCACTCCAGAAAGCCGCCCGAAGGACATGCTGGCGATCACACGGCGCTGATGCAGCCCGGGGCTCTTCGTGGCGTGCGTTTGGGCATCGTGCGGGAGTTGTGCGGTGAGAATCAGGAGGTGCTGGCACTGTTTGAGAGGGCGCTGGAAAAACTGCGTCAAGCGGGCGCCATCCTGGTTGATCAGGTCACGCTGCCAAATCACCGGGCAGCGGGTGGACTGTCCTGGAAGGCGATGCTCCCGGAGTTCCGCGCTGATCTGAATTCCTACCTCGAAACACGTGGCGGGCCGGTGCGTTCGCTGGCCGATGTGATCGCCTTCAACCTGGCTCATCGCGATGCCGAGATGCCCCATTTCGCCCAGGAACTTTTTGACGAAGCCGAGCGGATGAGCACGCCTGAAGCCATTGCTGAAGCGGTGGAAGCCAGGACTCTGTCGAAACGGCTTTCCGGTCCTGAAGGCATTGATGCAGCGCTCGGGGATCATCAACTGCAGGCCCTGATCTGCCCAACCAATGATCCGATCCAACGCATCACGCTCGATCAGGGGGATGCCCATGTTCGCTGTTGCTGCGGACCGGCGGCGGCCGCCGGTTATCCGCACCTCACGGTGCCGATGGGTGGGGTGGATGGGTTGCCCGTGGGCCTGTCATTTTTTGGTGCCGCATGGGCTGAACCGCAGCTTCTGGCCTACGGTGATGCTTTTGAAAAAATCATACCGGCACCTGCCACGCCCGCACTGGCATGAAAGGCGGCAAAACCTGAAGAAGCATGAGCGAATCCTGAATGAAGGCTCTGTGAATACGCCGTTTAATCCCGCAACCCTATGAACCGTCGCCAATTGATCCAATCCCTGGCCGCGCTCGCCGCCGCACCCGCCTGCGCCGCCGCACCCGGCTGGAAGCTGAACTACATGCTCGCCTCCAGCATGTATGGCAATCTGCCGCTGGCCGAGATCCTGCCTGAAGTGAAGAAGACTGGTGCGACCGGCATCGAACTCTGGCCCAAAAAGCACGGCACGCAGCGTGAAGAACTGGATGCTATCGGCGTGGATCAATTCGCCGCGATGCTCAAAGATCACGGCATCGGCTTTGGCGGCACCACGCGTTATGATCTCGGGCCGTTCAAGCTGACGGATGAGATCAAACTGGTGAAGCAACTCAAGGGCAGTTTCATCGTCACAGGCGGCGCGGGCGAGTTCAAGGTCAGCCCCGAGCAGTTGAAGGCGAACGTGAAGAGCTTTGTGGAGCAGATGAAACCGCACGCGGCTCTTGCCGCTGAAAACGGCGTCGTCATCGGCATTGAAAACCACGTCAACAACCTCATCGACACGCCGGATTCCTTGCGCTGGCTGGCTGATGACATCCGCAACATCCCTGGCCTCGGCATTGCCCTGGCTCCCTATCATCTGCCACAGGATACCGCCGTGCTTGTGGATCTGATCAGGCAGTGTGATCAAAAACTCATGCTGTTCTACGCCTGGGAACATGGCATGGGCTGCATGAAACCGATGCCGAAGGCGGAAGAAACCCAGCAAATGCCCGGGCGCGGCAAGCTCGATTGGAAACCTCTGCTCAGGGCGCTCAAGGACATGCAATTCACCGGACCCACCGAAATCTTCATGCACCCCACACCGCGCGGCATCCCGATCCTGCCGACAGCCGCAGAAACCACCGCCGAAATCGTGCGGGCGCGAAAGCATCTCGATTCCCTGATTTAATTCACTCAACCAACCCTCAATTCATCCCTCCTTTATGCCCGAAGCCAAAGTCCTCCTCATTGTCGGTGATGCCACGGAAACCGTGGACACGCTCTATCCCTTTTACCGTCTCATCGAAAGCGGCTACAAGCCCGTGGTCGCCGCGCCGGAAAAGCGGAAATATCAAATGGTGCTGCACGAAGTGAAGCCCGGCTGGACCATCACGAAGGAGTGGGAAGGCTACTCCATTGATGCCGACATCGCGTTCAAAGACATCCAGCCAGAGGAGTATGTCGGCATCTTCTTCAGCGGCGGCCGTGCGCCGGAATACATCCGCGAAGACGCCGATCTGCTGCGCATCACCAAATGGTTCTGGGAGAACAAAAAACCCTGCGCCAGCGTCTGCCACGGCGTGGAAATCCCGGCCCGTGCCGACATCGTCAAAGGCCTGCGCATGGCCACCGTGGCGAAGTGCAAATTTGATCTGGAGATCTGCGGCGGCATCTATGTCAACGAGCCCTGCGTGATCGACCAGCACATGTATTCAGGCCGCACTTACCATGACAGCGGACATTTCATCGGCCCCTGGATCAAGGCGCTTGATGAGGAGCGGGCAAAGATGGGTGTCTGAGTGGCAGCCGGTGCACATCATACAAATCCAATGAAGCCCTGGACCACCTTGGTGATCGCTGCGCTCTTTTGCGGCAGGCTCGAAGCGCATCCGCTTCAGGCTGAGCCGATCAATCACGCGTACGTCTTCAACTTTGATCAGTTTTTTCTGCCCGAAGATCCTGACGAGCATGTGGTTGAAGGCGGATACCTTCTGCTGGCCGAGTTGAACTGCACGGCCTGTCACAGCGCTCCGGCTTCATGGCAGGACAGGCTCTCCAGCAAGCCCGGGCCAAACCTGGAAGATGTCGGGTCACGACTCGATGCGGACTCACTCTGGCTCATGATCCGCAGTCCGCAGCACCGCAAGAAAGGCACGCAGATGCCCGGCCTGTTTGCGGGAGAGGAGGGCGATGCCGAGAAGGTCGAGGCACTGACGGAATATCTGAGCAGCCTGCGTCGCCCTGAAAAGGATTCGTTTGCAGCTGGCGCGATCAAGGGAGATCTGGCCCGCGGCAAGACGCTGTATCACCGGGTCGGATGTGTGGCCTGCCATGAACCGGCGACGGACTATCGACCGGAGAAAGTGTCGGCCGAGGTCGTGGTGGAGAAGCCGGGTCTTGGCTCTGTGCCCATCGCTCTGGCGGATGCGTACCATGTGGACGCTCTCGCGAAATTCCTGCATGACCCACTGGCACATCGTCCCTCGGGTCGGATGCCAAACATGCGCCTGACCAAACAGGAGGCCGCAGACATCGCCGCGTATCTGCACAGCGGCCGCATCCCGGAAAAAGCAACCGAACGCGCCGCGCTGAAAATAGGCAGACAGGGCGTTGAAAAAGGCAGTGCTTTGTTCACGCAGATGAATTGCGCCGCCTGCCATCAGGTGGG
Organism: uncultured Verrucomicrobiota bacterium; assembly: GCA_903960845.1. Classification (GTDB taxonomy): domain Bacteria; phylum Verrucomicrobiota; class Verrucomicrobiia; order Verrucomicrobiales; family Verrucomicrobiaceae; genus Prosthecobacter. The sequence goes on from CAJCCF010000653.1 coordinate 7,361, forward strand.
CTCGACGGCTCCTGTTGCCAGCCCGAAAACAAAGCCCATCAAAGCGCTTTCACCGGACCGGGGATGCCTGGCCGGCAAGCAGGATACCGGCACGCCGCGATTCGATTTGAATGACTTGCAGAAGCGCGCTCTGCGCCTGGCGATTGCCTCGATTCAGAAACACGACGCGCCTGTGCTGACGGCCATGCAGAAAGTGGACTGGCAAATGAGCCGCCTGAATTGTTATGCCTGCCATGATCGCGATGGCAAGGGCGGTCCGGAAGACCCGCGCGCGCAGTATTTTGGTTCCAATGATGGCAGCGCAGAATCGCTTGGCGAACTCGCGCATTTGCCGCCGAATCTGGATCATGTGGGGCGCAAACTGACCCGCGGCTGGCTGCAAAAAGTGCTCTATGGCGAGGGTGGCAGCGTGAGACCCTACATGGACACGCGCATGCCGAATTTTGGCCAGGCTCAGACCGAGATGCTGGTTGACCTTTTGCCTGTGACTGACAAGCGCGAAACACCGGTGAAAATCGATGTCAGCGGATTGGAGAAACATCACCGCGCCGAACTCGGAAGGACACTGATGGGAGCCAAGGGACTGGCCTGCATCGCCTGCCACGGCCTGAAGGATCGCAAGTCGCTCGGGCCGCCCGTGATCCGGCTCACGCACACGGTGGAGCGTTTGCAGCCCGAGTATTTCAAAGAGTTGCTGCTCAATCCGCAGGCCACTCAAACGGGCACCATGATGCCGCCCATGTTCATTGGACGGAAGAAGGCGGATCAGGAGATCGAATCGATCTGGACCTACCTCAAGGAGATCGAAGGCCAGCCGCTGCCTGAAGGATTGATTTCGACGGAAGACTTTGAATTGAAGCCGGAGAAGGCGGGCAGGCCGATGGTCTTCCGCAGCTTCATCACAGGTGCCGGCAGCCATGCGATCGGTGTTGGTTTTCCCCAGGGCATTCACGCCGCCTTTGACGCCGCGCAGGCACGCTGGGCGATGGTTTGGAAGGGCCGGTTTCTGGATGCGCTGAACAACTGGCAGAGCCGTGAAATGCTGCCGATCAAACCCCTCGGCACCGCGGTGAAGATGCTGCCCGAAGAAGGCGGAGTGCGGGAGTTCACGGGCTACAAACTCGACAAGCAAGGCGTGCCGACCTTCCTTTATCAAATCGACGGCAAGCCGGCTGAAGACACGCTGCGGCCGGTCAAAAATGGCCAAGGCTTCGAGCGCGAACTCAAGATCAACGGTGTGGTGAAAAAGGAGGTGCTGTCATGGTGATGAGATCATTGGTTACAATCTGCTTTGGAGCGTTGCTGAATTTGAGCGCCCAGGAAACGGGCGGCTATTACCGTACCCTGACCTATGAACTGCCCAGAGGGGTGAACATGGAAGCCAGCGGTCTCGCGGTCTTGCCTGACGGCAAGCTGGCGGTGTCCATCCGCAAAGGTGAAGTGTGGATCATTCAGAACCCGTCCGCTGAACCGCCGACGGCGGAGAATCTCGGCTACCAACTCTTTGCCAGTGGAATGCATGAGATTCTCGGCATGGCCTGGCATGAAGGCGCACTGTATGTGACGCAGCGGTCCGAAGTGACACGGTTGCGCGACACGGACAATGACGGCGTGGCTGACGAGTATCTTTGCGTGGCTCATGGCTGGGGTGTTTCAGGCGCTTATCATGAGTATGCCTACGGCCCGGTGTTTGACCGCGACGGGAACATGCACAACACGCTCAACTGCTCGATGGGTAAAAAGTGGGACGGGGCAGGGGAGGAGGCCGTGCACACGCTTTGGCGCGGATGGTCGGTGATGACGCCGAAGGGCAGCACGAAAGCCTCAGGATACAGCGCGGGGTTTCGCAGTCCCTGCGGCATCGGTTTGAATGCGGAGGGTGATCTTTTCGGCACCGACCAGCAGGGGAACTGGATGGGCACCAATCCGCTCATGCACATCCGCAAAGGCGCCTTCTTCGGGCATGCGGATGCACTCGCCGATGCCGGCCGCGCCGACTCGCCGGTGAAGCATCCCGGCAAACTGCCTGATGGCATCACGGTGGCGGAGGCCATGCAAAAGGTGCCGGGTTACTGTCCTCCCGCGGTCTGGTTCCCGTATGTGAAGCTGGGCCAGAGTCCGACCGGGCTGCGCTGTGATGAAACCGGCGGCAAGTTCGGCCCCTTTGAAAAACAACTTTTTGTTGGGGAGTTTGTGCTCAGCGGCGTGAACCGGGTCTTCCTTGAAAAGGTCGGCGGCGAGTATCAGGGGGCCTGCTTTCCGTTCATCAGCGGCCTGCAGAGCGCCGTGCTGACGCTGAATTTTCTCAAGGATGGATCGATGGTTGTCGGGCAGTCGAATCGCGGCTGGAACAGTTATGGAAACCGTTCATTCGGCCTGCAGCGTCTGGTGTGGAGTGGCAGGGTTCCCCTGGAGGTGCAGAAGCTTGAGGCACTCAGGGAGGGTTTCCGTTTCACGTTCACCCGGCCGGTGAAGGCTGCCGACTGGTCGCAGACCAGGGCCCAGAGCTACACCTACACTTACACGGCCAAGTATGGCAGCCCCGAAGTCAATCCGGAGACCCTTCGCTTGAGCGACTGGCAACTCTCGGACGACGGGCTCGTGCTGACGGTGAAGTGTGCGAATCTGCGCGCCGGTCATGTGCATGAGTTCGAGTTGCCTGCGGTGTCATCCACGTCCGGCGATCCTCTGTGGCATCGACTTTCAGCCTACACGCTGAACCGCTTGCCCTAACCTATTCTTTAGCGTCAGACCGGGAGATGACGAAATTACGCACCAGAAAAGCGCTGCTGTCAGCGCTGCCAGAGGTCAGACGCAGGGTCTCGCCGGAAACGGCTTTGGCGAGTGTCATCCGGCCGAGCCGGAGCAGCCTGTAGCTGGTGTTATCCTTGGTTAGCTTGGAGGCGTCCAGTGTCTTTGAAATCTTCTGCCCGGCGAAGGCGGCCTCCACCATGAGGTCAGGTTTTGCGGTTGGGCAGGCGTATTGAATCACCAGTTCATAGGTGCCGGCCGGCAGCATGTCGATGCGCCACTCAATCTGACCGATGGCTGCCGCTTCAGGGCTGGCGCTGCCTTCAGGCATCGGTTGAATGTTGCGTGCAAAGGCGGGTGTCAGTGTTGTCACCGCCTTTGTAGAGCGGGTCAATGCGGATGCCGCCGGAGGTTCGCCGGTTGATTTGGCTGCGGGATTGAGTGCGTTGGCGGTGGCATTCAGATCCACCACGCCGCCGGCGCTGATGATCGTTTGCACGCGCTTGATTTCAGAATCGTAAATGGTTGGATCGGCAGCGCTGGCCGCCAGTTTTTGAAGTTCCGTCAAATAGCGTCCGAGCACGGGGATGTGCCGGGCTCGCAACTGCTGCTGATAGATCAGGTCCATCTGCCTGAGCTTTGAATCCGCAGCGCTGGCTTCGATGGTTGGAGACTGGACATACGGGCCGGGGGATGTCGTCTGGCCGATGGCTGAGTGTGAGAAGACTGCCAGTGCGGCAAGGGACAGGCAGCGCACGGTGATTTGATCAGGCTGGAGGCAGCGCATGTTCATGGTTTGTCCTCCGATGCCAGAGCCCAGGCTCCATTTTTCTGCCGCCGCGCAGAGGCCTCGCGTTCCAGCAGGGATTCGAGAAGCGTCTTCTCCATGATGCCCCGTGGTGAATCCTTGACGGGCGGACGCACCGCCGCCAGGCCCTGATCCACCAGAATGTTTTGATACAGCCCCACCTCGGGAAGAAAAACGAGGCCTGCCTGAGTGCCGTCTTTCTCTTTGCCGGACCGAATCAGGAGACGCAGGGACTTGCCCTCAAGATAACCGATGGTGAACTCTCTCGCCGCGTTTGCCAGTGCTGTCGTGCTGTTCACATCAATGCCGAAGTGCCTGGCAAAACTTTTGCGTGAATCGTCCGCATCCTTCAAAGACGCGCACTCCAGCCACATCAACCGGACGGCGATCTTCCGGCCATCATGCTCGATCATCAGACGATCTCCACGCGTTGTTTCAGCTGCGACGAGCTTGGCATCTTCAATGTCTTCAAACCCAGTCACACCATTCATCTTTGCCAGTGCCCGCAGGATGGGTTTGTCTCCCTGAGTGGATGAGTCAGGTTTTTTCAGCATCTCCAACCGGCTGGTTTCGGAGGCGATCTCATCGCGAAGTTTTGGCGATGCATTCGCCAGTGCCTTCAGCTTCCCTTCATAGCCCGAAAGCACGGGTTTTTGCACGCTCGCCAAGTCGGTAAGCAGATGATTCTTGGCCTGCTTCAAGGCATCGCCATTATCAGGCATCGGGGCGGCGGTGATCACTTCATCATGAACTTGCAGCAGGCGGATCTGGCGCAGGCGCACCAGATTCCCCGGATAGCCCGCAGCAGGGGTCAGCCGCACCGTCACCGGGCTGCGGGTGAAGGTTACGGGGCCGATGCGCAATGGGGTGAAGCTGGTGTCATCCTTGCTCATCATGATGTCGAAGGTGCGCCTGTTCTCCTGTGCGCCAGGCAGCAGGGAGATTTCAAAAAAGGTGAACGAGACGCTTTCATGTGGTTGCGCACGGCCGGGCAGCGAAGTGCCGGGCATGCCTGGAAGTTCGGCGATGTTGGCGTCCAGTTCCAGAAAGTAGGTACCTGGAGTGATGCGCAGGTTGGACCACTCGGCGATGCTGCCCGTTGTGCGCCAACCCGTCAGCATGTCGCCGCGAGCTTCTGTCGTGCCTGTGACGCGTGCCTTGTCTGCCGGCAGAGGAATCGCGGTGATGTTGCCCTTGCCCGTCTGTGCATAGATGGCCTTCAGTTCATCCCGCCGCCTCTGCACCAACAGGGCCTCCTCATAGTCGGCGACCAGTGCGAGCTCAGTTTCCAGCTTTGAAAGGGCGCGCTCATACTGTTCCGTCAGCACTTGGGATTCCGTAAGCAGCTCGTTAAGGAAGGCGGTTCTGGCCGGCAGTTCCTGCGCGTGGAGTGAAACGCCTGCAACCATGAGGCAAAGCAGTCCTGCCCAGCCAGCGCTGGACGGCGCATGGCACGGCAGGGTTTGCGGGAATGGTTTCATAAGGTGCTCATCAAACCCAGTTGGAGACACTCTGCAAAGACATCGTGCATGACAAGCTTTCAGCCGTTTTTTCGATGCGTTGCAAGCTGATCAAGCGGGGCCGGCTTGCTCTGGTTGTTACCCTCCCGTGATTTCGCTTCAGCTCGGCGTGCATGCCAGCGATCACCATGGAAAGGGTGGTCGCTGGCTGGTGCCGCCATTCAGTGGCGGGCCACGTCACTTCTTCTTGGTGTCTTCGCCACCACCTGCGTTGGCGATCGCCTGATCTTCGGGTGGGAGGAATGCTTTGAAGCGGCCTTTGTCGATGGCTTTCATGTAGGCCTCCATCGGTGTGACGTAACCATCTCGAAGCTTTTGCCAGATGGCGTCGTCCATGAACTGCATGCCGAGGGCCTTGCCGCCGATGATGACGTCGTAGAGTTTCTGGGTGGCACCTTCACGGATGATGGATCCGACGGCCGGTGTGGAGATCATGATCTCGTTGACGGCGGCGCGGCCTTTGCCGTCCGATTTTTTCATGAGCAGCTGGGCGACCACGCCTTTGAGCGATGCGGCGAGCATGGTGCGCACCTGGCTCTGCTGCTCGGCCGGGAAGACGTCGATGATACGGTCAACGGTTTTGCGCGCGTTGTTCGTGTGGAGCGTGCCGAAGACAAGTAGGCCGGTTTCCGCCGCGGTGAGGGCGAGCGAGATGGTTTCAAGGTCGCGCATTTCACCGACGAGCACGATGTCGGCATCCTCGCGGAGGGCGGCGCGCAGGCCGTCGGCGAACGAGGGGGTTTGGATGGGCACTTCACGCTGGGTGATGATGCTCTTTTTGTTCCGGTGCACGAACTCGATGGGTTCCTCAATCGTGATGATGTGGCGGCGGAAGTTGGTGTTGATGTAATCGAGCAGGGCGGCCAGCGTCGTGGACTTACCGGAACCGGTGGGACCGGTGACGAGAACGAGACCGCTGCGCATGTGGCCGAATTCCTTGACGATGGGTGGGATGCCAAGTTGCTCGAGGCTGGCGATCTTGGTCGGGATGATACGGAAGACGCAGGCGTAGCCGTTTTGCTGCTTGAGGAAATTGCAACGGAACCGGTGATCGGCGTCCATTTCATAAGCAAAGTCGAGATCGCCTTTTTCAATGTAGCGCTCCCAGCTCTGAGGCTCGCAGATCTCGCGCATCATGGTTTCCATGGTGGCGGCGGTGAGGATTTCCTCGGAGATGGGGTGGATGCCGCCGTGCACGCGCACCTTGGCGGGTTGACCCTGGCTGAGATGAAGATCGGAACCGCCCAGCTCGATGAGCTGATGGAAGAGTTGGTCGATGATGGGCATTTGAGGGAAAGGATGAAGGATGAAGAAGAGGGGATGCGTGACAAAATCCGCGCAGGCGGCCTAGCTTTTGAAGAAGATTCTCATCTGCTGTTTATCCTCGGATCGGGACTCGCACTCCTCGCGACTGATGAGGCCCTGGGTGTAGAGGGAACGGAGAGAGTCATCCATGGTGATCATGCCGACATTTTTACCGGTCTGCATGACGCCGTTGAGCATGAAGGTTTTGCCATCGCGAATACAGGCGGCCACGGCGGGCGTGTTCACCAGAAGTTCGAGAGCCATGACGCGCCCATTGCCATCGGTTCTGGGTACGAGTTGCTGGGAGATGATGCCGCGAAGAGACTCGGACACCATGATGCGGATCTGATCGCGCTGATCGGGCGGGAAGACGTCGAGCACGCGGTCCAAGGTGCGGGCGGAGTTGCCGGTGTGCAGGGTGCCGAGAACCAAGTGCCCGGTTTCAGCGGCGGTGATGGCGAGTGAGATGGTCTCCAGGTCGCGCATTTCACCGACCA
>CAJCCF010000654.1 GCA_903960845.1 uncultured Verrucomicrobiota bacterium
ATGCCCTCAGTAAACAACTCGCCTCCATCCGCGAAACACCAGCCGGCGACGATCCCGTTTTTCAAGCCTGGTCCAGCCTCGCCCAGTCACTTATCAACCTGAAGGAGTTCATTTATCTCCAATGAAAAACATGAATCGCCGCCAACTTCTCGCACGCTCTTCCACCGGGTTCGGTCTCGCGGCTTTGGCGGGACTGATGCAGGAAGAGGCCAGTGCTGCCACGCCACTGGTGAATCGCGCGAGGCGCTTCGCTCCCAAAGCCCGCAGCGTCATCTTTCTCTACATGAGCGGCGGGGTGTCGCATGTCGATTCGTTTGATCATAAGCCGATGCTCAAAAAATTCGAAGGCAAGCCGATGCCCGGGGATGTGAAGAAGACACAGTTCAACAACAACGGGACGGTTCAGCCTTCGCACTGGGATTTTAAACGCTACGGACAGTCGGGTCTCGAGGTGAGTGATCTGTTTCCGCAGATCGGCGGTGTGGTGGACGATCTGTGCATGATCCGCAGCATGACGGCGAAGTTCAGTGAACATGCGCAGGGAAATTTTTTCATGCACACCGGCTTTCCTTTCCTCGGGTTTCCGAGCGCCGGGGCCTGGTCGAGCTACGGTCTCGGCACGGAATCCCGGGATCTTCCCGGCTACGTGGTGTTGCAAAGCGGCGGCGCGGCGACTCCGCACGGCGGGGTGGGCCTGTTCAGCAACGGGTTTCTGCCCGCGCAACATCAGGCCAGCATCGTGAAAGCTGATGAGGCGGAGGCGGTGGTAAACATTCGCCCACGGCAGTCTGAGGAAATGCAGCGCAGGCAACTCGATTTCATCGGTGCGATGGACAAGCGTTTCGCCGGGGCCACCCAGAACGACATGCACGTCGAAGCCGCCATTTCAAACTACGAGATGGCCTGGCGCATGCAGTCCGCCGTGCCTGATCTGTGCGACATCGCGGGTGAAACCGAGGTCACGCGAAAACTTTACGGACTTGATGATCCTGAACCGAAAAAGGCCGCCTACGCCCGCCAGTGCCTGCTCGCCCGGCGACTCGTTGAGCGCGGCGTGCGGTTCATTGAGCTCAGCACCCTGGCTTACAACCTCGGTGGCGGTAATGGAGCCAATCCGTGGGATCACCACAGTGCGCTCAATGAGGGCCATGGCAAAATGGCCAATCAGATCGATCAACCGATCGCCGCGCTCATCAAGGACCTCAAAGCACGCGGATTGCTCGACAGCACGCTCATCGTCTGGGCTGGTGAGTTTGGCCGAACGCCCTTCGCTCAAGGAAGCAACGGCCGCGATCACAATCCCTACGGGTTCACCGTTTGGATGGCCGGGGGAGGTGTCAAAGGTGGCCATGTTTATGGAGCGACGGATGAGTTTGGCTACAACGCCATCGAGAACGTCAGCACGGTCTATGACATGTGGGCCACGGTTCTGCATCTCATGGGTATCGACCACGAGCAACTCACCTACCGATTCAGCGGCCGGGATCTGCGGCTCACGGATGTGCATGGCAATGTGCTGCGTGATGTGATCGCATAGTCCCATCGGCTCAGGGAAATCCCGGCGCAGATTCATAAATCCTGAACAAGCGGCACATGCGCCGGGATGGTTTCCAATGGTGCGGGCAACGTCTCAGGTGAGGCATCGCCAAATTCAGGATTGTCAGATACGTTGTAACGGTATAAGCGATACCCATGCGCTGCTCCTGGGTTAAAATTGAAACGAAAACACCGGATAAACCGGAGATCTGCATCATTGCCAGCCAACTGAGGTTGGATGCGGATGCGGTGATGGGAAAACTCGTCAGGCTATGGGCTTGGGCCGAGATGAATGTCTCTGATAGTAACGAGACAAGCGTCACGATGGAGTTTCTGGACAAGCTTGCCGGTAAGAAAGGATTCTCCGCCGCCATGGAAAAGGCTGGCTGGCTCCAAGCGAAGGGGGATAAGCTCATTTTTCCGAACTTTGAACGGCACAATGGTCGAAGCGCCAAGGGCCGTGCACAGACTGCTTTACGGGTCAGTCGACATCGCAAAAGAAAGAGTGAAATCGAATCAAATGTAACGAGTGAACCGATACATTTAACCAACATTGATCCAGGTGTCGGGGCGACTGATCACAACCAAAGTCAATCTGTAAACAGTGTAAACAGTTCAGCTAAAGCCTTGGTTGTGAGTGAAAAGAATAAAAAGGGATCAAAGCAGGGTGGTGTCACTGAAATTCAAAACGCCAAGCCGGATAGCGTTCAAGCAGCGCCGCCAAGTATTGTTACCAACGTAACGCAAATGAATACCCCCAATCAGGCTCAACTGACGGATGCTGAAGTTGCTGAGCGGAAGTTGTCGCGAATCGAAAAGAAAGATCAGATCGTTGGGCAGAAGCATCTCTTTTGAAATGAATATGTAGCGATCTAATCGTTACATTAGAAACTATTTATTCAGCGCTTTTCTTCTCAACTGAGACCATTTCCAGCAATCTCAAAGTTTCGCGAATATTGGTGTCCAGATCGAGCGGGAGGGAAGTGGATGTGCAGCGTTTGGCTGAGCGTTGACGCCAGAATTGGACTGTTTTTTCCAGAGTTTCGAGATCGGCCGGGTCCGCGAGAACTTCTCCATTGATGCCGGGCTGAATCAATTCGCTGGCCCCGTTAAACCTGCTGGTGATGACGGGAAGTCCACTGGCGAGAGCCTCAATGACGACGTTGGATGAGGGCTCATAGACCGGTAGGAAGGTCATCAAATCTGCCGCAGCGTAGGCGTGCTCGATTTGGGCCATTGGGCCGGCAAGGATCACGTTGCCGGGAACCGGACCTGTGAGGCGGCCTTTGCCGACGACGAGGAGTTTGATGGAAGGTTCCGAGTGCTGCCAGCGGCGCATCAGGTTGATCAAAAAATGGAGACCTTTGCGCTCCCAGCCGGAGCCGACGAAAAGGAGGACATAATCCTGGTCGGTGAATCCCAGCTTGGCCCGGGTGGCGGTTCGGTCGCCCTGCAAAAACCGGGTGGTGTCGATGCCATTGCGCACTAGATGGATGCGCTCGGCGGGGAAGGGGAAGTGGGCGAGGATTTCGCGGCGCACCATTTCGGAATTGACGATGATGTGGCGGGTGTTGGCGGGGTCGAAGGTGCGCGCCTCCAGGGACTTCATGTTTGCATGAAACGCGCCGAGCCCGACAAAGGGTCGTTTCCACCATGGAGCGAAGCGTTTCCGCTGCTCAAGCCAGACCCTGTGGACTCCGTCCCCCGCGCGGTAGATGTCCTGACGGATGGTGCGTTCGAGACTGAAGACCACATCGTAATCCTTGTCCTGCAGCATCCTGGCGACCGTTTCGGCGAAAACGACCGGACGCCGGGCGCGGCTGGTTTTGACGGGCACCTCGTGCATGACTACGCCGGGGTGAGCACCCTGCCAGCTTTCCGCATAAAGATGCACCTCATGTCCGGCGGAGATGAGGCCGGTCAAAAGCCGCTGCAGATACAGTTCTGCTCCGCCGACAGCGGCAAATTGACGGCGGATGAGAGCAAGTTTCATGGCGGCAGAACGGGTTCGTGAGACGTGATGCGCGCAGCGGGATTGGCAAGCTCATTTCTTGTTTCCCATGAATCATGTTGGTCCGTGATGTTTGCCGCAACTTCCCTGGATATGAAACGTTCCACGTTACCCTCGTTCACCCATGTCTTTTGCCACCGCCACTTTACTGCTTCCAGCTCCTGATACCTCATGGCGGGTATGGAAGCCCAGAATGACCGGGCCCGGCGAGGTGGTGGAGACGGCTGCCGAGGTGCGTGCGCAGGGAAAACCGCTGGTCGTCGGCCTGCCAGCCTCGGCCTGCCGATCGGTGGGGATGATCCTGCCCAATGCTGATCATGAGGTGCTGGAGCAGATCATCATCACTCAACTCGACCGCAAGGGATTGAAGCTTGAAGGTGGCGCAGCGCGAAATTTCCGCTGGCATTTGCTGGCGCAGACGGCCTCCACGGCGACGGTCAGTGTGGATGTTCTTGCGGAGCCATTCCCGGAAGATTTGGCTCTGAATCATGCGTCTGACTACACGGCGGCGCTGCGATTGGTATTGCTGCCGGCCGGTCAGATCGTGATTGCCGAAGAGCACGGTTCGCTGGTTTTGGCCGCGGGTTTTCAGGGAAAGCTTTATCACAGTCACATCTTCGCTCCGGCAGCTGTTTCAGCGGAGGATATCGCGCTGGAGGTGATGCTTTCGAGGATTTCTTTGGATGCCGATCTTGGCGAGGGGTTTGTCACAGGGGTGACGCTGATGGGTTCGTCCTGGGGCAAATCGATGAGCGAAGCGCTCGCGGCCCTGACAAATCTGCCGGTGCGGACTCTGGATCAATTGCCGCCGAATGCGGAACTCGATACGCGCACCTGGCCGCGACTGCTGCCGGCCAGTGTCAGGCTGGCCCAGATGAGAGCTGCACGCAGCGGCAAGCTGACCCGATTCGGCACCCTTGCCGGATTGCTGCTGGTGGCCTTGATCTTCCTTGCCTTTGCCTATTTGAATCATCAGGAGCGAACGGCGGCACAGCTCGCGGCCGATGTGGAAGCGAGTGCGAAGCCGGCTGCCCTGGTAAAACAAACTGCCGAACGCTGGAAGGCGCTTGCTCCAGCGATTGATGCCAAGCGCTACCCCATGGTGCTCCTGGCGGGGATCACCAAGCTGATGCCTCCCAGCGGCATCGTGATTCGTGAGTTCAAGCTGAGGGACAATGAGATCGACATTCGCGGCGAAGCCCGGGATGCGCAGACGGCCGTCCAGTTTGTCGAGGACCTGATCAAGGATCCCATCCTCAGTCGCTACACCTGGACAAAACCGCAACCTACGGTGAAGGACAAAACGGCCCTGTTTCGCGCGCAGGGAAAGGCGCTCTAAAGACTTTAATTTCTCCCATCAATGGCCGCCAAACTCACCTCACGCGAAAAAAACCTGCTCCTGCTCTGTGTGGGAGTGCTTGTCTTCATGGCTCTGGCCATTGTGGCAAACGGGTTCCTGGGACGCCGGAAAATAGCTTTGCAGAAGATTGCCAAACTGCAGTCCGAGAAAACGGAGAATGACACCTGGATCAAGGATCGTGAATTCTGGGACAAGCGCCGCGCATGGCTGGCCGAAAAGATGCCCGTGACAGAAAGCCTGGGCCGCGCGCAGGGGCAGTTGCTTGAAGACCTGAACAATGAAACCCTTGAGCTTGGCATTGCCACCGACCAGCAGACCCTGCCGCCGCTGGCTGCACCTAACGAGAATTTCAGAGAGGTCACGGTCACCCTTCGCTTGCGCGGCGATCAAATCACCGTGCTGCAGTGGTTGTCCACACTGCAATCACCGGAAAAATTTCAGGCGCTGCGACAGCTCGAACTCGAGATCGATACAAAGTCGCGGGAGAAGACGCCTCAAGTCGTTTGCACTCTCACCCTGGCTCGCTGGTTCAAGCCCGAGTCAGGCATATAAACCCTCCTTTTGACCGTCATGAAACTAGTGTCATCTCTGCTTTGTCTGGCTTTTCAGCAGACTGCGATTTTTGCCGCCGGTCCCGACTTGGATCTGCCGCAGCCATTTGATCCTGCAAGTCTGGCTACACTGACGGCTCGTTCACCCTTCACCCGCATGGTGAGCATCTCGGACAATCTTGTGCTGACCGGCATTGCCTACATTGACGGCAAGCCGGTCGCCACGCTCTTTAACAAGGAGACCAAGGAATCTCACATCGTCTCCACCGAGCCGAATTTTCAGGGGTGGGTGCTCAATGAAGCTCTGCCGGCACCGGACATCAGCCGCAGCCGAGCGCTCGTCACCATCGGTGGTGAGCAGGTGAAAGTAAGCTACGCGACGGTCACCGCTGAGGACATGAAGAAAGACCACAAGCGCGATAAGAGTGACGGTGGCGGCAGCTCCTCCAGCGGCGATCGCTTCAAGGGCAGCAGCCGTGGACCTTCGGACGAGGACCGGAAGCGGTATGAATCACTTTCCGACAAGGCCAAGGATAAATTCCGCGACATGATGCGCAGCAAATTCAGCGACGAAAAATTCCGCAATGCACCTGAGGAAGATCGCCGCAACGTCATCCGCAAAGAGTTTGAGCGGATCGAAAAAGAGGACAAGGGCGGCAAGTAACGCACCTGTCATCCGCCAGCCTGTTTCATTTTCATTTCATCTCCGACACCATCCATGCATCTCAATCGTCTCCTGCTCAACAGCGCCATTCTTGCGTTGGCGGCATCTCCTCTTTCAGCTCAGAATACGGCCCCTGTTCCGGCACCAGTTGCAGCACCGCCTGTAACGCCAGCCGCAACGCCAGCCGCTGTCGATAGTGCTGACAAGGCACCTCCGGCTGCTGCTGCTAACCCCGCTGCGCCTGCCGCTGCCGATGGGGCTAAACCGCCTGGCGGACCTGGTGCACCAGGAGGATTTGGCCCTCCGGGTGGAGGATTCCCTGGAGGTGGATTTCCCGGTGGACGCCGGCGCAGTGATGGCGGTGGCTTTGGCCCTCCAGGTGGCGGGGGTGGGATGGACACGGCCAGTTCATTGTCACAGACCATTCGGATGGAAGGGGAAAAAATTGTCCTTCAGTTTCCGAACAATCCGGTCATGGACATGCTCAGCATCTATGAGCTGCTCACCGGTGTGACCCTGATCAAGGACACCAACATTCTCGACGGTGCCCCGGTCAGTCTTGCAACGCCGAAAGCGGTGGAGAAAGCGGAGGCGGTGAAGCTCATTGAGGCCACGCTGCTCACGAATGGTTATGCCATCGTCATGGAGCCGGGCGGCAAGAGCGCCCGCATTTTGCCCGCGCGCAATCAGAGCGCCAATGCGGTGCAGTTTTCCCATGGCGTCCAGTTCTACACCTCGCCGCAGGATTTGCCGCAGGGGGAGACGATCGTGAGTTACTTCATGAAGCTCGACCATCTGGACCCTGAGGATGCGGCCACCATGCTTTCCGGTCACATCGGTCTCAGCGTTTACGGGCGCATCACCCCCGTGCTGACTCCGCCCGGCTTGCTGATCACGGAAAGCAGCCCGGTGGTGAAACAGCTCATCTCCATTCGCGACACGCTGGACGTCGGCGACACAGGGTCCTCGCTGGTCACCAAGTTCATTCCCATCACCTATGCTGACGCTTCCACGGTGGCCCAAATCATTCAGGCCACTTTGAATGCGCAGGCTCAGGAAAAGGAAACCAAGGGCGTGAACACCATTCGCGGCAGTGCCGCCAGTGATGGCCGCGGTGGCAAAGATGAGCGTCGTGAGGAAAGCAGCAGCCCCAAGCCTATAATCATCAATGGGCAGCTGGTGCAGCAAAATGCGCAGGCTCCGCAACCCACGGCACAGGTCGTCGCAGACACACGTTTGAATCAGATTCTCGTCGTCGCAGCACCAGCCGACTACACCTACATCGCCAGCTTGATCTCCGAATTTGACAAGCCTTTGGAGGTTGAGGAGCCTTACGAGAGGAAGATGAAGTATGCTGCTGCGGTGGATGTTCTCAGTGCCGTGGTGGATCTTCTTCAGGACACGAGTGGCGGCACCACTCAATTGCCCGGCGGGGGCAGCATCCAGCAGCAGCGTGGTCAGGCTCTGGCATCCAGCAGCAGTCAACTGCTCTCGGGCCGCAGCACTACGGGAACGCGCGGCGGTCAAGTGCTCGCCGCCAGCGGTGGTGCCTCAGATACCGCCTCCTCGGGCACGTCGACAACCACCGGCAGCAGCGCCACCACCCGTGCTGATGTCATTCAGGGGCCGACTGAGAATAATGCGCCCGTCTCCGTGCTTGTTGGCAAAACACGCGTCATTGCGGATCCCATGGCCAATTCCATCCTGGTCGTCGGCCGCAAGGAGCAGATTAGCAAGGTCAACGGCCTGCTTGATAAGCTGGACCGCAAGCCATCACAGGTCTATCTGGCCACGGTGATCGGCCAGCTCACGCTTGGGGACGGCTTCCAGTTCGGCATCGACTACCTCAGTGCGCTGACAAGCAAGAGCGGAACCAATTTCTCCGGCAGCAATATCGTGGGCCGCACCGATGTTCTCGCTGCAAGCACAGCGACCCGTGCCATTCGTGATTTGAAGGACAATGTCATCACGAACCCCTTTGGCCCAAGTAACGGCATGAATCTTTATGGCGCGATTGGTGACAGTCTGGATGTCTTTGTGACCGCCCTTGAGACGACGAATCGCTTCAAAGTGCTGTCGCGTCCGAGCGTCTTTGCTTTGAATAACAAAAAGGCCACCATCACTTCCGGTTCACAGATTCCAGTGCCGGTTCAGAGCACTTCCTTCGCCAGCGGCAACAATCCCAACGTCACCACCAACATCGCCTACCGGGATGTCGTGCTGAAGCTCGAAGTGGTGCCGCTGATCAACGCCGATGGCGAGGTCACGCTGACCATCGCGCAGGTGAATGACACCGTGACCGGCACCCAGAGGGTGGAGCCCAATAACATCCCGATCATCGGCACTGAGCAGATCATCACCACCGTCAATGTGCCCGACCGCAACACCATCGTGCTTGGCGGCCTGATTTCCGAGCAGGAGAAGAAGGATACCAATGGCATGCCCTTCCTCAGCCGCATCCCGGGCGTGGGCAACCTGTTCAAGAACAACAGCAACAGCAACAC
>CAJCCF010000655.1 GCA_903960845.1 uncultured Verrucomicrobiota bacterium
GCGCGACGCTCGCGGCGCTCGGCGCGTGGGTGGTGGTTCGCCGGAGGATCCGCACGTGAGGACGCGCACGCTTGCCATCCTGGCGGTGATTGCCGCGCTCTGCATCGGCCTTTCCAAAAGTGGCCTGTCAGGCACAGCCACACTGAATGTCGTGCTCATGGCTCAGGCCTTTGGTGCCAAGGCCTCTGTCGGTCTCGTGCTGCCGCTGCTGATCGTTGCGGATTTCATGGGCTACTTCATCAACCGTCACGGCGGCTCATGGAGAAAGATTCTGCCCATGGTGCCTCCCGCCATCGTCGGTGTTGTCATCGGTTACTTCATGCTCGGGCACATCGATAACAACGCTGCCCGCACGGTCATTGGCTGGCTCATTGTCGCCTTGCTTGCGTTCAATCTGCTGCTGAATGCCCGCAAACAAGACTTCATCGCCCTGACCGAGCACAAGGCCTTTTCCTGGAGCATGGGACTCTGCGCTGGGATCGTGACCATGCTGGCCAATGCTGCCGGTCCTGTGATGACCGTCTATTTGCTTTCCCAGAGGTTGGAGAAGAAGGAGCACCTCGGCGTCTTCAGCCGTTTCTTTCTCTTCATCAATCTCTTCAAAGTGCCGTTTTCTGCCGATCTCGGCATCATCAATCCACGCTCGCTGGCCACCAATCTGGTGCTGCTTCCATGCGTCGTTGTTGGCATCCTTCTTGGCTGGCAGATTTTGAAACGCATCCCGCAAAAGCCATTTGAATGGACGCTGTTTATCCTAACCCTCATCGCCGCCATCTGGCTCGTCGCGGCGTAATTCCTTTTTGTGTCACTTCTTCAAGCTGATCAACTCACCCGCTCCTATTCGATGGGCGGAACCTCCGTGGCGGCTCTGCGCGGCGTCAGTCTCGCGATGAAGGCGGGAGATTTCACCGCCATCATGGGTCCTTCGGGATGCGGTAAATCCACGCTGCTTCAGTTGTGTGGCGCCATGGATCGCGCGGACTCGGGTTCGCTCCGGCTCGATGGTCGTGATATCGCGAGCCTGAATGACAATGATCTGACCAGGCTTCGCCGGGAGCGGATTGGTTTTGTCTTCCAGTTCTTCAATCTGCTGCCCACGCTGAGTGTTCTCGAAAACATCGCCATGCCACTGCTGCTGGCGCGTCAGCCGGAAGGACAGGCCTTTGACAAAGCCCGCGCCCTTGCCGCCCGCGTCGGCATTGAGCACCGGCTTGATCACATGCCCGCCCAGATTTCCGGCGGCGAGGCCCAGCGCGCGGCCCTTGCCCGGGCCGTCATTCACGAGCCCGCCCTGCTCATCGCTGACGAGCCAACCGGCAGTCTCGACAGCTCCAATGGACAGCTTGTGTTGCAACTCTTTCAGGAGCTCAACCGCGATCTCGGGATCGCCATCCTCATGGCCACGCATGATCAAAGCGTCGCGGCCATCGCCAGTCGAACGATTCGGATGAAGGATGGCCTGATGATCGACAGCAACTGAGTCTGACATGTTGTTTCGTTCACTCATTCTCCGCCCGATGTGCACCAATCGTCTCCGCACGGTGCTCACCGCACTTGGAGTTGCGCTTGGTGTGTCGGTGATGCTGGCGATTCAGCTCGCGAATCAGGGATCGCTGCGCGGTTTCAGCGCCGCGCTGGATGCGGTGTCAGGCAAGGCTGCGCTGGAGATCACCTGCCCGCCGCTGGGAGTGGATGAAACACTCGTGCCGCAACTGGCATGGCTGCGGGAGATCGGCATGGCCACGCCGGTGATTGAGGCCGATGTGACGGCGCAGACAGGGCAGGGGAGTGAAACGCTGCGCTTGATTGGCATCGATGCGCTGCGTGATCCGGCACTGCGTGACTACGCTCTTTCCGGCGCCTCTGCCGGCGGGTTGGAACTCATGACCTTTCTCGCCCAGCCGGACAGCGTCATCCTCACCAGCAGTTTTGCGCAAAGGCACCAATTGAAAGCTGGTGATGCCCTCACGCTGCTTGTCGGGGATCGCCGCCGGTTGGTGAAGATCACGCAGATTCTTGGCGGCAAGGAATCAGGCAAATCGAGTCCAGCCCTCGCGGCGCAATCACTGGGTGTCATGGACATTGCGAATGCTCAGGTGACCTTGGATCGCCCGGGCCGTGTGGATCGCATCGAAGTGCGTTTGCATGACGATGTGCCGGTGGAGAAAGCCGAGCAGATCCTGTCCAGGCGGCTGCCTGCCGGACTCAGCGTGCAGCGTCCTCAACGCCGCAGCGCCGCAGTGGAGAAAATGCTCGCCGCGTTTCATTTCAATCTCACGATGCTTTCCGGCATTGCTCTCGTGGTGGGTTTGTTTCTGATCTACAACACCATCTCTGTTGCCGTGATGACAAGGCGCGGTGAAATCGGGATGCTGCGCACGCTTGGCGTGACCCGTGGCCAGGTGCTGCGGCTCTTTCTTGGCGAGGCCCTGTTGCTCGGCATCACCGGCGCCTGTCTTGGCGTGCCTCTGGCCAAGCTTCTTGCCGAGGGCGCCATCCTGCTGACCTCCACAACGGTGGACACGCTCTATGTGGCGACGGCTGCGAAAGTGCCGTCAATCACACTCTGGCACTGGCTCGCAGGCTTTGGCATCGCGGTGCCTTTATCACTGGTGGCTTCGATCCTGCCAGCCCGCGAAGCCGCCCTCCTGTCTCCGGTCGAGGCGGTGAGGGGTGGGGCGGTTTCTTCCAACTCAATGAAATCGAAGAGCGGTGTTCTGCGTGCTGGAATCCCTTGTTCACTTTGCCTTCTGGCCGGTTACATCGCCGCCCTGCAGGAGCCTGTCTTCGGTCTGCCATTGTGGGGCCATTTCGCCTCACTCTGCGCCATCATGGCGGCGGCGTTTGCGGTGCCGGTGGCCTTGGGATTCATTGCCAGGGTGATGCGTCCGCTGCTGGCACGCGTGTTTGGTATCGAGGGCCGCCTGGCGGCCTCGCAGATTCAGGCGTCGACCCAGCGTCTCTCGATTTCAGTTGCGGCTTTGACCGTGGCTCTTGCACTCACGGTCGCCATCGCCGTGATGGTCGGCAGTTTCCGGCAGACGGTGCTTTACTGGGTTGATCAGACCATGGGAGCAGATCTGTACATCCGCCCCGGCTCGCCGCCGCGCAGTCAAAATCCACCGACCTTCTCCGAAGCAACTCTGAAGATTCTGCGCGGACAACCCTCCGTGCTGGCCTTCGATGGTTATCGCGCGATGGATCTGCCGTTTGGTGATCGTGTCATCAAGCTCGGCACCGGCGACTTTGAGGTGCAGATGCAGCATGGCCGTGTTGCCCTGAAAACTGCGGGCGATGCCAAATCCATTCTGCGACTCGCCAGGGAGCGCGGTGAAGTTTTTGTGTCGGAGAGTTTTGCACTTCGTTTTCATCTGCGGGAAGGCGATGTCGTGACGCTCAACACACCGAAAGGTCCGCATGGGTTCCGCATCGCCGCGCAGTTTTACGATTACTCGAATGACAGCGGCACCATCACCATGGATCAGGGCGAGTTTCAAAAATGGTTTGGCGAGAGCCTGCCCACGCATGTCGCGCTGTATTTGAAACCCGGTGCTGATGCTGAAAACGTTCGCTCCGAACTGCTGCGGCAACTCGACGGGCGCGGTCTCGTTTCCATCTTCACCAATGCGGGTTTGCGTGCGGAGGTGCTGCGCATCTTCGATGCCACCTTCGCCATCACCTGGGCTTTGGAAATCATCGCCGTGCTGGTGGCAATGGCCGGTGTCGCTGCCACGATGCTCACCCTGGTGCTGGAGCGCCGGGATGAGATTCGACTGTTGCGGATCGCCGGCGCGGATGCTGCTCAGGTGCGGCGCACCATCGTGCTGGAGTCGGGCCTTCTCGGGCTGGTGAGCCAGGTGCTCGGACTCATCGTCGGCATCATGCTCTCGCTCGTTCTCATCCATGTGGTCAATCCGCAGAGCTTTGGATGGAGCATTCGCTTTCACACACCGTGGTGGTTCCTGATCGGCTCCACGGTGCTGACCATTGCCGGCACAATGCTGGCTGGTTTTTATCCGGCATGGCGTGTCACGCGGGGCGCGGCCCTGGGTCTTTTCATTCTGCTGGATTGTCCGGCTTCCGCACAGGATTGGAAACCCGCGCTGCCCGGTTACCAGTATGTTTTTCCGCGTGACCATGGTCAGCATGCCGCGCAAAAAATCGAGTGGTGGTATTACACGGGCAATGTGGCGGATGCCGGGGGACATCGCCTGGGTTATCAACTCACTTTTTTCCGCATTGGTGCCACGCAAACCCCGGCCAATGCCTCACCCTGGGCCCTGCGTGATGTGTGGATGGCGCACTTTGCTGTGAGTGATCCTGGCGCCGGCAAATACCATCATGTCGACCGTCTCAATCGCGCCGGTCCCGGACTTGCTGGAGCCAATGCCGGTCGCGTTTGGAATGAGGACTGGCAGATGCTCGCCGCCCCAGATGGCAGGATGTCGCTTGCCGCGGGTGATCGGGATTTCTCCATCCAGCTCGAATTGGATGCCGGTGAAAAACCCGTCATCCATGGGCAGGGCGGCATCAGCCAAAAAGGCGTGACGCCCGGCAACGCCAGCCACTACTACTCCCTGGCGCGCATGCCCACTCGCGGAAGCATCACCATCGCTGGTGAATCTTTTCAGGTCGCCGGTGAAAGCTGGATGGATCACGAGTTCGGCACCAGCTTTCTGGAAAAGGGCACCCAGGGCTGGGACTGGTTCAGCGCCCAGCTTGGCGATGGCAGTGAACTCATGCTCTTCCAGCTTCGCGGTGCCGCGCCCGGATCGAATGCGGGCACACTGATCAAGCCGGATGGCACGGTGATACCACTCGGTGCCGCCGATTTTGTTCTCACGCCGGGTCAGATCTGGAAATCACCCGCCGGGGCGCCATATCCTGTGGTCTGGCAGATTGCAGTGCCGAAGCATCAGCTCATGCTGGAATGTCGCGCAGCCATGCCGCAGCAGGAGTTCACGGCCGACTCAACACCCGGCCTGCGTTACTGGGAGGGAGCCGTCGATTACTCGGGCACTTCCAGCGGCCGGAAAATTTCCGGCAGAGGCTACCTCGAAATGACCGGCTACGGCGGGCAGGCCATGAGTGTCTGGTTTGGCTCGGAGCGTTGAGGAAAACGACCTTGCAGCCGTCGGGGAACCACGCTCCTGTGAACTCCCTTTTTCCTCTCATGCAAAGCCTTTGGAACGATACAGAAGCCGCCACTTTCGGAACCGACCTGCTCGGTCAGCGAGTCTATACCAGCCGCCTGCTGGGCCGTAACCCCGCCCTGGTTCTGCATGGTGGCGGTAATACCTCGGTCAAAGTGACCGAAAAGGATTTCTTCGGCGATGTCGTCGACCTTTGTTACGTCAAAGGCAGCGGCTGGGATCTCGGAACCATTGAGCGCGAGGGCTTTTCTCCCGTGCGTCAGGATGCGCTGGTCAAGATGTCCAAACTCGCCGCGATGAGTGATGAAGACATGGTCCTGCAGCAGCGCGCGGCCATGACCAATCCAAATGCTCCAGCCGCCAGCATTGAAGCGATTCTGCACGCCATTCTGCCTTTCCGTTTCGTCGATCACAGTCATGCCAACGCCATCGCCGCTCTGACTTGCAACGCCGATGGCGAGGCGCGGGTGAGAGAGGTTTTTGGCAGCCGCGTCATCATCGTCCCGTATGTCATGCCGGGCTTCATCCTGGCAAAGACCATTGCCGATCTCATCGCCGGCCGTGATCTGCGTGCAGAAGGCATCCAGGGCATGGTCCTGCTCAAACACGGTCTTTTCACGTTCGATGATGATGCCCGCAAGAGCTACGAGCTGCACATCGAACTGGTGACCCGGGCTGAGGAATACCTCGCCAGGAAAAGTGGCAATGCCCCGGCCGCGACAGCTGCCGCCACGGAAGATCTTCTGGCTCTCGCCAAACTCCGCCAGTCCGTCTCCAGGCAGCGCGGCTTTCCCCAAATCGCCCGCCTCAATGCTTCGCCTGAAGCCGTTGGTTACGCCAGCCTGCCGGAGGTCGCCAGCTTCGGCACGCGCGGCCCGTTGACACCGGATCACAGCATCCGCACAAAGCGCGCTCCGGCTTTCATTGGCGGGGACATCGATGCCTCGGTGCAGAAGTTTGCTGATGACTATCGGGCCTACTTTGATCGCAATGCCAAAGGCCAGACCAAACTTGATGGCGCACCCCGCTTCGCGCTGTGGCCTAACCATGGCATTGTCAGTTTTGGCGATACCTTGAAGGATGCCAACATCGTCGCTGACATCGCTCACTCCACCGCAGCCACCGTCTCCCTGGGCGAGGCCGTCGGGGGCTGGCAGCCGCTTCCTGAGAGTGACATCTTTGCCGTCGAGTATTGGGATCTTGAGCAGGCCAAGCTTCGCAAAGGACCCGCCCGCAAAGTGCATCAGGGCAAGGTTGCCCTCGTCACCGGGTGCGCTGCCGGCATTGGTTTTGCCATCGCTGAAAGCCTTGCCGAACAGGGCGCTCAGGTTGTCGGACTCGACATCGACAAGGACATCCCCGAGATCATGGCGAAGATCGGTGGCGTCGGCATCGTCGTGAACCTCACCGGGGATGAACCCGTTCAGGATGCCATCGATTTCACCGTGCGTGAATACGGCGGCATCGACATCGTGGTCAGCAATGCCGGCATCTTCCCGAAGAACGATTACCTCGACGCCATGGCGCAGGGCGATTGGGATCGCACCATCATGATCAACCTCACCAGCCATCAGAAGCTGATGAACAAGGTCATTCCCTTTGTGAAGCATGGCGTCGACGCCAGCATCATCTTCGTCGGCAGCCGCAATTTCAAGGCCCCGGGCCCGGGCGCCAGTGCCTATTCATGCAGCAAGGCCGCGCTCACCCAGCTCTGCCGCGTTGCCGCGCTCGAACTCGCGCCGAACAAAATCCGCGTCAACATCGTCCACCCGGACGCTGTCTTCGACACCAAGCTCTGGACTCCTGAAGCCCTGCAAAAGAGCGCCACGCGCTATGGCATGACCATTGAGGAGTACAAGACCAAGAACCTCATGAAGGTCGAGATCAAGAGCAAGGACATCGGCAACATGGTCAGCGCCATGGCCTCCCCGCTCTTCTCCAAAGTCACCGGGGCGCAAATCCCGGTCGATGGCGGAAATGACCGGGTGATCTGATCGGGTTCAGTCAGCGGGGCGAAAAGCCCCGCGAAAGCGCGGCAACCCGCCCCGGCTGGTGTGACGAAATTCTGTCATTCTTTGATGCTCCGTGCCAAGAGAGACGGGGTTCGATCTGCGTTTGTTACCCTGCATGTCGTTTCACCGTCTTCACCTGGGTTGGGTCATCTGCGCCCTCGCTTCGCCAGCGAGCGCCGGAGACTTCTTTGTGTCGAAGATTGAGCCTTTGCTGAAGCAGCGTTGCTTTGAATGCCATTCGCATGAGAAGAAGATCAAAGGCGGGCTCGCGCTGGATTCGAAATCAGGATGGGAGAAAGGCGGTGAGAGCGGGCCGGCCATCGTGCCCGGCAAGCCGGGTGCGAGCCTGCTGATCAAGGCGGTGAGCCACGCGGAAAAAGATCTCAAAATGCCGCCGAAAAAGATGCTGCCTCTGGCTGAGATCGAATTGCTCGCTGAGTGGGTGCGCCAGGGAGCGCCTGATCCGCGAGTGACGGAGACAAAGGTCGCGGATCTCGCGGCGGACGACGCTTGGGTGGTGGAGTTTCAAAAGCGTCTCAACTGGTGGAGCCTCAAGCCGATGAGCCGTGCTGAGCCTCCGGTCGTGAAGGATGCTGCGTGGTCCCGTGAACCGGTGGATCGTTTCGTGCTGGCCGCTCTGAATGCCGCCCATCTGGCGCCGGCACCCGCAGCAGAACCGGAAGTGCTGCGCCGTCGGCTTTCGTTTGTGCTCACCGGTCTGCCGCCCGGCGACTCCACGGACTCAAGCCTGGAATCTCAAGTCGACAGGCTGCTGTCCAGTCCGCAGTTCGGCGAGCACTTTGCCCGTCACTGGATGGACGTGGTGCGCTACACGGACACTTACGGTTACGAGTGGGACAACCCCGCCAAGGGCGCGCATGAGTATCGCGACTATTTGATCCGTGCCTTCAACGATGACACCGGTTTCGATCAACTCGTGCGTGAGCAGATCGCCGGTGACCTGCTGCCAAAGCCGCGCATCAATCATTCGCTCGCCACGAATGAAAGCCTGATCGGACCGATGTTCTACCACATGGGTGAGCACCGGCATGGCAGCAGCCTGATGTTCAACGGCATCCATCAGGAGATGGTGAACAATAAGATCGACGCCTTTTCGAAAGCATTTCTCGCCACCACGGTCGCCTGTGCACGCTGTCACGACCACAAGCTCGAAGCGGTGTCACAGCGTGATTATTACGCCCTCGCCGCCGTCTTCACGACTCCGCGCTGGACCTCGCGCGTCGCTGATGCACCGGCTAAAAATGACGCGACCATTGCCAAGCTCGAAGAGCTGCGAACAGCCATCCGGGGTGAGTTGGCAAGATCCTGGCAGGCTGCGATCATCACGCCTGCCGCCTTGAAGACAGCCCTCGGCGACACAGGCAAAGCCAAGCCTCTGATTCACGAAATCATTTACCCGCTCGTTCGAATCGCGGCGGCATCAGACATGATCGCGTGGGCGCAATGGAAGAGCGAATGGCAGACCACCCGCGAGCAGCGGCGCAAGTCGAACAAGAGCGTCAGTACGCTGGCGGATTTCAGTTTGCCGGTTCTGCCCAAAGGCTGGGTGATCGAGGGGGACGGCATGACTCATGGTTATGTCGCGGATGCCACGCCGCTGGTGGCGCTGGAGGGCGATGCCGTCATTTCGCGCCTGCTGGCTCGCGGCTATCACACGCATGCCCTGTCGTCGAAGCTGCCCGGAGCACTGCGCATGCCGCCCGAGCACAGCGTTCCAGGCAAGTCCGCCAGCGTGAAGGTCGCAGGCGGTGAGTTCGGCGGCTACCTGGTGGTGGACGATCATGCGTTTCAAAATGAAACGGTCTCATTCCTCACGAACACCGAACCCGAATGGAAAACCTTCGCGGATGCAGAGCTGAAGAATGGCGTTCAGCAGGTCGCCGTGGAGTTTGCCACTTCATCGCTCAATCCCAATTTTCCGCCGCGCACAGGTCTGGCGAAGGGGCTCAAAAATAACGATTTTGGCTATGACAAACGAAGCTGGTTGAGTGTCACCGGCATCGTCTCGCAAGACTCGGGTGCAGCCCCGCAGGATGAACTCGATGCGTTTGTCTCGTTGTATGAAGGCGCGACTCCGAAGACAAGCGCTGAAGTGTGGCAGCGGGCATGTGACTGGCTCTCCGGTGCCGTGAAGCGCTGGTGCGACGGTAAAACACAATCCGGCGATCGCAGCATGCTCGACTGGCTGATAGCCAGAGGTTTGCTGCCAAACAAAGCCAGCCTTGGCTGCAGACTGGCAGGTCTGGTGAAGGAATACCGCAGCGTCGAAAGTCAGGTCGTCTTTCCACGAACGGTGAACAGCATGGATGAGCGCGAAACGCTGCGGGCAAGTTATCCGCTCAACGTGCGCGGCAATGTCGACGCTCTCGGCCAGGCCGTGAATCCGGATTTTCTCAAGATGTTTGCAGGACGCAATGCGGTGGCCCGCAGCAAGGGCAGCGGCCGGATTGAGCTTGCCGAATCCCTGTTGGATCCTGAGCATCCACTCACCGCCCGGGTGTATGTGAATCGCGTCTGGCAGTGGATCTTCGGCTGCGGCCTGGTCGCCACGCCGGATGATTTCGGGCGACTCGGTGACAAGCCTTCACATCCGGCGCTGCTCGACTGGCTTGCCCGCGAATTGATCCGCGAGGGATGGTCGACCAAAAAACTCATCCGCCGTCTCGTGCTGAGTGAAACGTTCCGTCAGTCCGGCACGGTGACCTCAACCGCGCGCGAGATGGATCCGGCGAATCGTCTGCTGCATCACTACCCGACCCGCCGTCTGGAGGCAGAAGCGATTCGCGATTCATTGCTCGCTGTTTCCGGAAGGCTGGATCCGCAACTTTACGGTAGGCCGATCCTGCCGGTGCGCAGTGCTGAAGATGACAAGAAACGTCTCTTCTCGGGGCCTTCAGACGGGGATGGCCGGCGCTCGATCTACTTGCAGATGTCGATCATGGATCCGCCCAAATTTCTCGCCGGTTTCAACCTGCCCGAACTCAAGCTGCCAACGGGCCGCCGTGATGTGACAAACGTGCCCTCGCAGGCACTCATCATGCTCAATGATCCATTCGTGAATGCGATGGCCAAACACTGGACTGGTGAGCTGATGAAGACACCTGATCCGGATGCCGGAGTGCGGGTGCGCCGCATGTTCGTGAGATCGCTGGGCCGTGAGCCTAACCAGATGGAGCTAAATCGCTGGACAGCCGCTCTCAAAGGATTCGCCAGTGAGCCGGGTGCTGATTTGATGAAGGACAACCATGCATGGGAATGCCTGGCTCATGCGTTCTTCAATACCAAGGAGTTCATTTACTATCGCTGAGATGAGAACAACAACCCACCCTGCTCATTGCTGCCCAGGCCGCATTCCGGTGTCTGCCACAAGACGTGGTTTTCTGCGGCAGAGCGCGGCTGGCTTTGGCATGCTGGCTTTCCGTGCGCTGGCGAATGTTCCGCTTCATCGCAGGGCAAAGGCCAGGAATATCATCTTCTGTTTCATGGACGGTGGTCCAAGTCATGTGGACACATTTGATCCGAAGCCGATGCTCAAAAAGCATGAGGGCAAGGCCATCGGTGAAAGCGCGGTGACGAAGCGGTCGCAATCCAGCGCCAACCGTGTGTGGTTTGGCAGTCCGTGGGAGTTTAAGCAGCGCGGTCAGAGCGGTCTTTGGGTGAGTGAATTGTTTCCGCACATCGCACAGGTCGCGGACCGCCTCTGCGTCGTGCGTTCGATGGTTGGCGAACTGCCTCTGCATGGTCAGCAGAATCTGCTGCTGCACACCGGCCGCATTTTGGGGCAGGCCCCAAGCCTCGGCGCGTGGGTGTCGTATGGACTCGGCACGGAAAACCGCAATCTGCCGGGCTACGTCGTGCTCAACAATGACTGGGTGCCCAATGGTGGTCTTGAAAACTTTGGCAGTTCATTTCTGCCCGCGAGTCATCAGGCCACGATGTTCCGCGCCAAGGGTGTGCCGGTGGATAACATTGCGCCGGGCGACAGCTCGCTGGTGCAACGGCAGAAGCTTGCGTTGCTGGCTGCGCAGGATGCCGAGTTTGCCGCAAGCACTTCCGATGCTGCCGCCATTGAGGGTGCCATCACCAATTATGAGACGGCCTTTCTCATGCAAAGCGCCGTGCCTGACATCGCCGACATCAGCGGTGAGCCTGAGCACATCCGCAAACTTTACGGACTCGACTCGTCAGACGAGCATCAGCGGTTTTACGCCACGCAGGCTCTTCGTGCGCGGCGTCTGGTTGAGGCCGGCGTGCGTTTCGTCGAGATCACATGCCCGAGTTTCGACGGCAACAATTCGCCCTGGGATCAGCACGGCCTGCTCAAGACGAATCACGAAAAGAACGCCCGTATCACCGATCAATCCGTTGCCGCACTCATCACCGACCTTGATCAGCGCGGGTTGCTGGATGAAACCATCGTCCTGTGGGCCGGTGAGATGGGACGCACGCCGCACACGCCGAAAGTGAGCGCCACGGCAGGCCGCGATCATCATGTCAATGGTTACAGCCTCTTCATGGCCGGTGGCGGTCTGAAGGGCGGGATGGCGTTTGGTGAGACCGATGAGTTTGGCAATGCCGTTGCCAGTGATCCGCTCAACATCCACGACATCCATGCCACCCTGCTGCATCAGATGGGCATTGATCACGAGAAACTCACATTCCGGCATGGTGGTCGTGACCAGCGCCTCACCGATGTGCATGGACGCGCGGTGAAGGAATTGCTGGCGTGAATCAGCCGCGAGGATTGCCCCGGCTTAGCTGGAAACGGGAATGGTCTTTTCTTCCCAGCGCGCCAGCAGCCAGAGAACGTCGGCCAGGCGATTGAGGAAGCGCATGACTTCGTGATTGGGAACTTCCTGATCCGTGCCGGTGAGATCCACGACATGCCGTTCTGCCCGCCGGCAGGCCACGCGGGCCAGATCAGCATAGGCGCCGGTCATGATGCCGGCCTCGCCCGGCAGCGCCCAGCCTTTGATTTTGAGAGCGCCTCCGGCTTCCAATCTGGCCACCCATTCATCGAGATAGGACACTTTGCCGGCATCGAAAGCTGAATGCTTGGCGGCATATTTTTCCTCCATTCCCGGTGGCGTGGCCAGCTCACCCATGAGGGCGATGAGCCAGGGCTGGACGGTGCTCACGATCTCGCGGGTCTCCGGGCGCAATGCGGCGATGCGGAGTGGACCGAGAGCGGCATTGAGTTCATCCACGGCGCCGAGCGCGTGGACACGGGGATGGGATTTGGAAAGGCGGCAGCCGAAGAGGAGATCAGTCTCCCCTTCGTCACCGCGACGGGTGGCGATGGACATGGCCCGATCTTACGCAGAGCAAGTGACTGCGGCTCGCTTATTTTCAGGAGTTTTACTTTTTGGCGAGCGTTCCTTGTTGTCATCATCCACAGCCATCACCCGTTCATGAAACTGCGTCATTCACTCACTCTCTGCGCTGCCTGTTTGTTTCTTGCCATCGCATCAGCGGCCAGCGCTGATCAGTTTGTGCTGTTCGACGTCACTTTCCCTTTCACCAAGGCGGATGCCGACAATGCCATGCCGAGCAAATCGCATTATTATGTCAATGGCGGCATGCTCAACGCCCAGCGTCCCAAGGACTGGACCGCGCCTGTGGACTACCGCAATGGCAGCGTTCATGTGCGGCTCGAAGTCATTGAGAAACCCGCAGGCAGTGCGCCCACGACATGGAGTGTCTGCTACATCCCGAACAAAGGCCAGAACCACGGTTACGGATGCATCGGCACCGGCGTTTACACGGACACAGGCATTGTCGAGAAAGACATCGCCATGACCAGTTTCTGGCAGAACAACGACATCATCTGGAGTGAGGGCATCAAGGAAATGCACCTCGTGCTCAAAGACGATCACAACCTGCACGCGCACAAGCGGCCTGATCCAGAGAAGTTTTTCCCCACGAAAGTTCGCATGATGCTGATCCAGGTGTCCAAAGGCGCGAAGTATGATCCGAAACTCGTGCCGGCCTTGAAGTGAGCGCGGGCCAAGTGCGCTTGCGATGAAAGGATGCTCTGGAAATCACCGCTGACTGACGATGCAACGAAGAAGCCTGCTTTTAACTCTCGGGGGACTGCCTGCCATGGGCGCCATGCCATTGCGGAGCATGGCCTCACCGGCTTCGGGGCATGAACTCGATAATCCCTATGCGGAGGTGGATTGGGAGAATTGGGAATGCCTGCACTCGATGTCGCATCAGCATCAGGGACAGAACGATGCGTCACGCGATGGCTTCCTGGAAATGGGTTATCGTCATCTGGCCTTCAGCAATTACTACCCGTCGGCTCCCACCTATCCGTTGCCGGCGGAGTATCTGGCGAAGCACCCTGACGTGGTCGCGGCGCCGAATGCAGAGCATCACTCCTTCCCGGATGCCGGGCTGCATTTCAATGCTCTCGGCAGTCTGCTTGCCACCGGTTACGGCGGCAACGTCAGCGCCGCGGAATGCGCGGTCACGCCGATCAGCCACCGCTTTGAAAAGCTTGAAACATTCAACGACGCCCGTCCCTGGCTCGGCGTTTATCGCCTGGATCTGCGACTGACAGGTTCAGAGCCCATGGCGAAAGCCGGGCTGACCATTGAGGGGGCTCATGAGTGTGATTTCCGTGGAGGGTTCGCTGACAAAGGTCCCGTCACCGGCCGCGCGATGCCGCCCGGGAATCACACGATTTATCTGCGCACCACGGCGTCTGCCATTGAAACAAAGTTGGTTTACGACAAGACGAAGCTCAGCGTCACTCAGTTCCGACTGATGCAGGGAGCCAACCGTCCCTGGCGTGATGTCTTCCGCGCGGCACTTGATGGCGAGACTTTTGACGGAAAGAGCAGCGGCGGTCTGCTGCATGCCAATGGCGGCGGGCTTACCCTGAATCATCCGACGGGCAAACTCGCCGACTACACCCCCATGCTCGATTTCGATCCGCGTGTGCTCGGCATTGAGGTGTGGAATCAGCTCACCTCGGGCTTTGGCTCCAGTCGTGGTTTTTATGATTTAACCGACGGACCGCACCTGCACTTCTACCAGCTGTGGGATGACATCCTGCGCACCGGCCGCCGCTGCTGGGGCTTTTTTGTCAAAGACCACAACACCTTTGGCCGCGGTCGCAATGTGCTGCTCGTGCCCAAACTTGACGGACTCCCCGCCGCCGGTCGTGAAGCCGCCGCTCTGCTTGCCTATCGCAAGGGTGCCTTCTTCGGCTCCGTCGCCTCGCTGGCCGCGTCGGATGCGGGTGAAGTCATTGCTCCCTTTGACCGCAGTGATTTCCGTTTCAGCAGACTCAGCGTGCGTCGTGATGCTGAAGGTGCGGCTGTCGCCATTGAGGTTGCCGTCGCGGGGAATGATCCGGTCAAACGGCCTAACATTCAGATTCGTTTTATCACTGATCAGGGTGTGCAAAGCGTGGCCGATGCCGCGCAGGCAGAGTTTCAGTTGAAACGGGATGCGGCTGGCCGGCTCATTCCGCAGTTCGTCCGGGTGGAGGCTTTTGCATATCCCAAAACCCATCTGCGCGGCGAACCTCTGACGGCGGAGAAATTGCGTGCCATGAATGTGCACGACATCTCACTGCTGCATGATCAAAAAGCCATGCGCGGCCCCAGCTTTGCCAGTGCTGATCCGGCTCTGCGTGCGCCGATACCCATCGTGGACATGATCTTCTCGCAGCCGCTGCGGCGGGTGTGAGAAAACATCAGCGGACGCGCTTGAACATATCCAGTGTCCCGGCGGTGATCTTGACCGAAGCGTCGCGCTCGACGCGGTTGGTGCCTAACCAGGTTTCATATCCACCGAGGTCGTGCTGTGCCGGGGTCGGCAGGTAACCATTGCTGCCGTTGGCCAGTTCGATGGTGAAGGTGTCCTTGAAGGGGCTGCGGGATTTGATTTCAAGGCCGATTTCGGTGAAGACCTCAAAGGGGATGGCTGCGATGCCAAGTTCACCGATGCTGAAAGCCTGGGTGACGGCTCGAATGGTGTCAGGCTTGGCATCACGGGCGGCGATGGTACGCTCGGCGTATGGTTTCTCGAGACGGTGGGTTTCCTGGGCATCCTTGGGCTTGGCGAGCACGCCTTCCGCCCATTGGATCATTTCAGGCGTCGGGCGGCGCACAGCGAGTTCCAATTCACCCACGGCGGCTTTCAGCGGCACCCAGTCTTGATGCTTGAGCGATTTGTGAACGCGCAGCAATTCCTGCGCGAGATCGTTGGCGACGAGTTTGATTTTCTCATAAGGCTCGCGTTTCACGGCCGCCGTTTTGCCGCTGTAGTCGTTGTTGTTCACATCGCCGCACGGGCCGTTGGCCAGGAGAGCGACGCAAGGTGAATCCATGGCCTGTTCAATGCGACGGCAGAACTCGCCGAAGTAGTCCGCCGACAAATCCTCTTTGTTCACGCCGCCGACATAATGCAGCCAGTAGTTCGCCATCAGCGCGATCTGGCGCCCGTCAGTCGCTTGCACAGAGATGCAGTAGACCTCCGGATTTGTCGGTCCGGCCGGCCCGGCCAAACGCGGGCGCAGAAGGCTGCTTGGATTCATCACGGCACGGTCCTGTCCGCCAAAGGGATTCGGATTCGTGACTCCCTCCTTCAGCAACCAGCGGCGATTGAAGACATGCTGTGGCAGCTTGCCCGTGCCCCAGGCGATGCGGGCTGGCTCGAGATTCGACACGGCCCGGCGCACGCCATCCACGATTCGTGAAATGATGAACTGCCGGTAGTTCAGCGAAGAATCTTTGTTCGTGATGGCGGAGACGCTGGAATGAGTGTGCGTGCCTGAGAACATCATGTTCGACACCGGAATGCCCGTGGCGGCCTCGATCTTTTGCTTGGCCTCATCCCACACATCGCGACCGAGCGAAATCGTGTCCGCCACTGCAAAGGCCAGCTTCGTCGCGCCATCGTCCAGAACGAGGCAGCGCACGTGCAGTTCATCATGCACGTGGCTTGCAATCGGTCTCGGGGCAAAATTGCCCACAATCTCCATGCCCAGCGGCGGCGTGATATTGCTGGTCGCGGCGCCGGCTTTGAAAACATGAGGCGCGGTGGTTTTTCCCTGGCCTGGGGCGAAGAACGGCAGACTCACCGCGGTGAGACACAGAACAAGAGGTGTGATGACTTTCATGAAGAGCTCAGAAAACGCCGCAGGAGAGCCATGTCTTGTGAGGACGGAGAGAAGAGTCACCGGTTTTATTCATCCGTGATCACGGCATGAAGTGCCACGGCCATGTCGTATTCCTCGCTCATGAAAACCACCGACTGTTCTCGACGGCACATTCTTCTCGGCAGCACCGCATGGATGGCTGCACAGGCACTGCGCGCGGCGGATGCTCCGCCACGCAAGGCGGCGATCATCGGTCACACGGGGGCTGGCGATTATGGGCACGGCATCGAACGCCTCTTTGCCGGCCTGCCGGGCGTGTCCGTGGCGGCCGTGGCCGATCCGAATGATGCGGGACGCGCCAAGGCCAAAGCCGCTTGTGGAGCGGCAAGGGATTATCCGGATTATCGCGAGATGCTGGACAAGGAAAAGCCGGACCTCGTGGCCATCGGCCCGCGCTGGGCGACCGAGCATCATGCCATGGCCATGGCCGCGCTTCAGTCCGGAGCGCATCTGTATTTGGAGAAGCCCTTCACCATCACGCTGGCCGAGGCTGACGACATCGTGCAGCTCGCCAAACAAAAGCAATGCCGCGTGGCGGTGGCTCATGTGACACGCTGCGCGCCGACAGTGCTGCGATTGGAGAAGGCGCTGCGTGAGGGCCTCATTGGCGAGGTGCTGGAAATTCACACCGTGGGCAAGATGGGTTCACGCGCGGGCGGGCAGGACATGATGGTGCTCGGCCTGCATGTGTTTGATCTGGCGCGGCTCTTTGGCGGCGAGGTGGAGTGGTGCCAGGCGCGCATGCGGCATCAGGGCAAAGTGCCTGTCATGGCTGATGCCAAAGAATCGCCAACGGATAAAGTCGGGCCGGTGGTGGGTGACGATATCTTCGCTCACTTCGCCATGAAATCGGGTGTGAATGTGACCTTCCGCAGCCGTGTGGGTTTGGAAAAAGCTGCCGGTCCTTTCGGCATGGAAATCATCGGCACCCGCGGCATCGTCCGGTTGAATTCAGGATTCGCGCCCACCATTTCAATCCTCGCCGATCCCAATCGCGCCGCGACCACCCGCACCGAAAGCTGGAAGGACTGGACCGGCGGAATCGATCCCGCCAGCGAAACCACCTTTGAAGGCCTCACGGGCTACGATGCCTCGCATCGCCGCGTGGTGCGCGACTGGCTCACCGCCATTGATGAAAAACGCGAGCCGCTCGCCTCAGGCGAACGCGCCATGAAAGCCATTGAAATGGCCCACGGTGTGTTTCAATCCGGCATCACCGGCCAGCGTGTGGAGTTCCCGCTCGTGAAGCGCACGCATCCGCTCGTGGCATAGCCTTTCCAGGCTGTGTCCTGAAGGCACTGCACGGGCTGGAAAGCCCATGCTACGAGATCTTCGGCAATTCGAAGCCCTTCCGGTGCTCGCGGCCGATGAGTGCATTCGCCGCTGCGTCATCAAAGGTTTCCGTCTCAGCGTTGAAGCGCAGCTTCTTGCCGGTCCGCCAGGCGATGTTGCCGGCGTGGCACATCACCGTGCTGATGTGTCCGGAGTAAATCTCCTGATTGAGCGACTCGCGTTTACGGCTGCGAACAGCGTCGAGGAAATTCCTGACATGCGCGGTCTGGCCGATGTCGCTGCTGCCTTCTTTGATGATCTTTCCATTTGGATCGTAGGCCTTCCATGAGGTGTTGGTGAGCTGCATCCAGCCGTTCTCGCCATAGATCACCGCGCCTTCACCTGCGTTGAAGAGTTTCGATTTGGACCAGAGTCGCATCTCATATTGGATGACATGGCCAGGGTAATCGTAGTTCACCATCAGCGTGTCCGGCCACTGCTGATCGTCGTCGAAAAAGAACTTGCCGCCTGATGAACTGATCGCCTCCGGGAAGCCATCCAGACCCATCACGTAACGGCAGTAGTCGATGCGATGCACACCATCGTTCCCGAGATCGCCCGTGCCGTAGTCGAACATCCAGCGCCATGCGCCTTCGACGATCGTTTGATTGTAAGCGCGCTCCGGCGACGGCCCCTGCCACAGATTGTAATCGATGCCCGCAGGTGGCGTGCCATCCGCCGTCAGCTTCACCGCGCCGGAGCGCCCGGTCTCCCAGGCCCGGCCTGTGATTACTTTTCCCAGCGCGCCGCTTTTCACAAACTCACGCGCCTCGTGCAGGAATGGAGCGCTGCGGATTTGAGTGCCCATCTGCACGATGCGTTCCTTTTTGCGCGCCGCGGCCACGGCCACCCGGCCTTCCTGAATGTTATGACTCGCCGGCTTCTCCACATACACATCCTTGCCGGCCAGACAGCCCTCGATGGTGAGCAGCGCATGCCAGTGATCCGGTGTCGCCACCATGAAGGCATCAATCGATGGATCGCTTAGCAGTTCGCGATAATCCTTCACCAGTTTCGGCATCCTTCCTGTTTTGGCCTTCACCTCCGCTCCGCGTTGCGTCAGCACCGATTCGCGCACATCGCAGAGATGAGTCACCTCGCAGTCCGGCTCAGCGATGAAGCTGTGCATGACCGAGTTGCCGCGCCCGCGAATGCCGATGCATGCCACGGAGATTTTGGCGTTTGGCGATATCGCCCGCGCTGGAGCCAGCACCGAGGCGGTGGCAAAGGCGCTGGATTTTTTCAGGAAAGCACGACGGGTGGCAGGTGAGGTGTTCATGGCGGGAGATGGGTGTCATCAGCCATTACGCTCAGTTGCATGACCGACTTGCCCGCAGGACTCAATGCACAGCCTGCTCCAGCCATTGGATCCGCCTCTGAAGCCTGGATTGACGTTCGGGGTTAGGGTTCGGGTAGAGCAGGGGATACCAGGCGGTCATCACGGCTGCACGGCCGATGAGGCTGTGGTGGAGCGCCTTTTCATTCACCGGTCCATAGGCATCCAGGATCGTCTTCACGGTCTCATGGTCTTCATCGAGAATCCGCGCATTCCAGATGATCGAGGCCACATCCCATTCGATGGGGCCGGAGAATGTGTCCTCCCAGTCCGTCCATAGCAGGCCGCGCGTGGTGTTCATGAGATTGCCCGGATGCGCGTCGCCATGCAGCGCCTGGTGCGGGAGCTCGCTTAGCACGTCGATGGAATTGGTTAGGTGATCCAGCAGCATCTGCTGCGTGGCTCGCGGGAAGAGCTCGCGGTCACGCAGGATCGCGATGCTCTCAGTGAGGATCGCCAGCTTCGGCAGCGGTTCCTGAAAGCGGCTCATGATGTCATGACATTGATGCAGCGTGCGGCCGATCTCGGCTGGATCAGGTTCGGCATCGATTCGGGTGACGAACTCCCAGAAGTTAATCGGGTATCCCAAGTGCTCATGCGGTCCCGGCGGCAGATCTGGGTGCAGTTGAATCACCGGGGCCCC
>CAJCCF010000656.1 GCA_903960845.1 uncultured Verrucomicrobiota bacterium
CTGATGCCGCCGAACATGAGCAAGGTGCCGTCAGGCATGGAGACAGTGCCTGGTGACGAGCGGGAGTTTGGAGTGTTGGCAGCATCGAGCACACCAGACGCTCCTTTCACAGATGCAATGACATCAGGGGTGCTCGAACCCTTCACCCAAGTCCATACATTCGTTCCAGAATTATACTTCCAGAGATCGTTGAGATAGCCTGTACCACCCGCGAACAGACCCTGTTTCTGTCCACCGAAAAGCC
Organism: uncultured Verrucomicrobiota bacterium; assembly: GCA_903960845.1. Taxonomy (GTDB): domain Bacteria; phylum Verrucomicrobiota; class Verrucomicrobiia; order Verrucomicrobiales; family Verrucomicrobiaceae; genus Prosthecobacter. The sequence continues at coordinate 245 of CAJCCF010000656.1, forward strand.
AGAACTGGCCGCTACGATCCACCCAGGTACAGGCGTCACGACGAGCTGGAGGAGTGCCTGCGCCACCGGGAGCCGGAGGATAGGATCCTGCGTTTCCTGCAACCGTGGGGCCGCCCATGAAGTTCCAACTGCCGTCATACATCCACAGATCGTTAAACACGACGAGGCTACTACTGTTGCCAGGAATGGAAGGGGCAGTGCCACCAAAGAGCCAGAACTCGCCCGTCACAGGGTCAGTCCATGTCGCGCCGCCTTGACGACCACCAGGATAGACTCCGTCCCCACCATCCACGTAATCACCTGCTTCATCGACCCCAGGAGTGCCGGCGGTATCGATCCATTTCCACTGATTCAGCAAGACATTGTATTCCCAAAGATCATTGCAGCGTCCAGCGGGGCTGAAGCCGCCAAAGAGGAAGAGGTTGCCTGTAGTCGGAGACACCCAGCACATCATGGTATGCCGAGCTCCAGGGGTAGCGCCGGCAGTGAAGGCGCCGGGAGTACCGTAATCAGAGAAGGCATTATCGGTCACTGATCCCGAGCGCCAGATCCAGCGTGAGGTCGATGGATCATATTCCCAGAGGTCATTGCGTTTGTGTCCCGTGGATGAAGGCGACACCCCACCGAGAATATACTGTTTGCCCCCGCTGGTCCAACTGCCCGCGCCCTGACGGCTCGGTGGCGTGCTGAAAGCATTGGAAATGCCAATGCCAAGAGCGGTTCCTGAGCCGTTTTGTCCATTGCTGCCACCCACCCAGGTCCACATGGGTTGCAGGGTGGTGAAGGTTTCAATAGTGCCGGCCGTCACGGTGCCATACTCGTTGGTGGCGATGGCGCGGTAGTAATACTGGGTGCCTGGCAGCAGGTTGGTGACCAGCTGGGACACACTCACGAATGCGGGCAGATCGCCTGCAGCCGAACTCGTCAGCGAGACAGGTGTTTCCAGCGTGTCTGTACCGGTGAGGTCGGAAGTAATACCATATTGGAACATGGCAGCTGCATACACACCCTCAGGGGTCAACTCACCGCGCAGGGTGGCGCGGGCCTGTCTGACTTCCGTGGTGGCAGTGGTGGCAGTGGCGGTCGCTGCGACGGTGCTGATTTCCGGCAGGATATTGATGAGGATCTGGAAGGTCGGAGCCGTGCTGTTGACGTTTCCACCACCGTTCGGGCCACTGTCGGTGACGGTCACCGTGACAATGACTAGCCCCTTGGCATTGGCTTTGGGCGTGTAGGTCAGGACACCCGTTTGTGGTCCTGGCAGTGCGCTGAGCGTGATGTCTGGCTGGACGTCAAACAAAGCATTCGCGTTATTGGTCACGGCAATGGTCATCGTCTGCTCTTCAGGCGGATCCAATTCATTCAAAGGGCCGGGCAGCAGTCCGGTCAGGAAACCCGTCACGGTTTGTGCGCCTTCATCTTCATTGATGGTCTGGCTTGCACCCAGGGTGAGGACAGGAGCATCATTGAGAGGATTCACCGTGATGGTCAGCGTCCCGCCATCCACAGTCAACGGGCTGGAAGGCGGGTCCAATGTCACGGCTGCATTGTCGTTGAACAGCACGCTGTAACTCACTGTTCCATACGCGTTGGGAGTGGTTTTAAAGGTCAGGCGACCGGTGCTGCCATTGATGGCCGGGTTCTGAGTGAACGAAAGATTCGGTGTTATGGACAGGGGCGTCAAAACAAAGGAACCGATCTGGGCACTTTCAAAAGGTCCATCATTTGGCGTGACCCATACCACGTTGTATTGAGTGGTCTTGTGGGCATCCTCATTCACCACCACCGGCAGCCCTGTATTGGGGCTCAGGAAGGGCGCGTCATTGATGTTACGGATGACGACGTTCACCGTCACATCACGGACATTCACGTCCGTGCTGGTAACACCATTCACGGTTCGCACACCGCTCAATCCATCGTCGGTGATACGCACGGTCAGCGTGGCTGTGCCGAAACGGTCGGCGGCCAGTTTGAAGCTCAGTTCAGATGCCGCCGGGTTCATCGCATCATACACAATCTGCGGCTGCTGGGAGAAATAGGCCGAATTCGTGGTGCTGATGAACTGGATGTTGGAGATGGCATCTGCCTGATAATCCGCAGGATCGGTTCCGGGACCGGTGGTCAGGGCGGTAATCCAATTGTTAAGCGTGATCGTTGGCGGTGCCGCCTCGTCGATTTCGGCGATTTCGTTGATGGTCAGGGCCGTCGCATTGGGAGTCAGCGTCGGGCCATCGTTGAATTTCTCGACAATGATCTTCACCGTCAGCGGATTGCTGCCACGGGTATTGCCGTTGGCGTCCGGTGTGCCGTCCGTGTTGCCGGCACCGCTGTCGCGGGCCTGCAATTGCACCGTGCAAGAGCCAGACACATTGGGAGCAACAGTGAAGAGCAGATTTCCGGCGACATTGACATCCGGCTGGACTGAAAAGAGTGCCGGATTGGTGTTGGACCCCGCCACAATCACCCATGGGTTAGTGGCGGATATTGTTTGCGCACTCGCTGGTGTCGTCTCATCCGTCGCCGTCGCCGGGCCATCGGCAAGATACTCAAACGGAGCCGTCAGCGTGATGTAAGCTGGAGCATCCTCCACCACACGGACCACTGGAATAATCCCAAACGGAGGTACATTTTCAGTCTCCGGCGCAAAGGGGTCCATCGCGGCGATCGGTGCATCATTCACGGCGGTGACGGTGATGGTGAAATTACTTGAAGTGCTGGTCTTATTAACCGGGGTGGTGCCTAATGGCGCTGTGTCGGTGACGAACACGCTGAATGTCGCACTGCCATTCGTATCCTGTGCCGTTTGATAGGTCAGCGTCCCATTGGGGGCGATTCCTGGCGCACTCGTAAACGTCAGGTTACCCGTGCTGCTGACCGGAGTGACGGTGTAGGCAAAGGTGTCCGAAGTTTCCCTGAAATCGTACGCGACCAAGGGGGTGAGACCCGAACCCGAGGTGCCACCGCCAAAGACGGAGGCGATGAACCCTGGGATTGTTTTTGCACCGGCATCTTCCAGCA
>CAJCCF010000657.1 GCA_903960845.1 uncultured Verrucomicrobiota bacterium
CCAAGTGATATTCGCTTTGGAGATTTCACGGACTTCACCCAAGTCTACCTGCCAGTGTTGCGGGTAGCTGCCACTACTGGCGCACCACCGCGTCGAGGGATTTCCATCAATCGCTTTGCCTGATAGATTTTCCTCTTGAACATTGCCCAGCGTATCCTGTTTCAACTCATCACTGCTGGCCGATGTGACTTTGCCATAGGCCAGGTTGGCGACATCCAGTCGATCCCCGCTTCCCTTCTTTTTACGACCCAAACTTTTTCCATTGAGGAAGAGTTCGGCTTCGTCGCCGTTGGTGTAAACAAAGACCGGCACCGGCTTGCCCTCATGCCCTTGCCAATTCCAATGCGGTGAGAGATGGACGGTGGGTGACTCAGGCAACCAATGGCTGCGATAAAGGTAATAACTGTCCTTGGGGAGTCCGGCCAAGTCCACGATGCCAAAGTAGCTGCTGCGGGCTTGGTCGAAGGGTGTAGGCTCGCCGAGATAATCGAAACCGGTCCAGACAAACTCACCGGCGACAAAGGTATCCTTGCGCATGCCTTCAAACTCGATCTCCGGGATATCCGACCACTTAGCCGAGGTCAATAAGTAGGCCGTCAGCTCTCCATCGTTGCCCCAGTCCGTCTTTTTTGTCGGCAGCGTCAACTTGTAGGCGCCGCGAGTTCCGAAGGCTGAAGCCGATTCGCTGTAAATGATGGGCATTTTCGGATAGGCTTTGCGCGCGATCGAATACTTTCGGCCATAGTTCCAGCCACTGGTGTCCAAGGCATCGATGATTCTTTTCGAGGCTTGGGCGGGAATGTGGCTGCCGAGTGTGGTCTGCCGGGTGGTGTCATACTTTTTGAAATAGCCCACCATGGCATCCACATGTTCCTTCTTCAGGTCGCCTATCTCATTGCCAATCGACCACAGCACCACGCTTGGGTGATTGCGGTCGCGCAAAATGAAATTCTTCGATTCGCGTTCGGCGTAGCTTTTGACGAACTCGTCGATCCCACATTTCACACCGGCGGTGGGTCCATATTTGTCAAACAACTCGTTGAAGACCACGAACCCCATGCGGTCGCAAAGTTCCAGCAACTCGGGTGCGGACGGGTTGTGGGAGGTGCGGATCGCATTCACGCCCATCTCCTTCATGATCTGAAGCTGCCGCTCCATGGCACGGGGAAAAAACGCCGCGCCCAAGGGCCCCTGATCATGGTGCAGATTCACTCCCTTCAACTGCACCCGGCGGCCATTGAGGTGAAAGCCGTCATCGGCGGTGAAGGTGATCGTGCGAATGCCGAAGGTCGTCTCCTCACGCTGAAACTCCCGCCCTTCCACCACCAGTCGTGTGACTGCTGTATAGAGGTGCGGGTGTTCGATGTCCCAGAGCGAGGGATTGGGAATTTGAGCTTTGAGGGTTGAAACGGCCACCTCTCCAGCGGCGATCGTCAGTGCCGATGTTTCCTTGGAGACTTCATTGCCCTTGGGATCAAGGATCGCGACTTCCACACTGACGCTTTGGGATTGCGCCGACTTGTTGCTGACATCCACTTGGGCATGAATCTGTGCCTTATCCTTCTGCACAAGAGGCGTGGTGACATAGACACCCCAAGTCGGGATGTGGATCGGGGAGACCAGTCGAAGGGTGACTTTGCGGTAGATTCCAGCGCCGGGATACCAGCGGGAGCCGTGGTTGCGCGTGTCCGCATGCACCGTGAGCACATTCGTTTTTCCAAACTCTGCCGCATCGGTCGCATCAATGAAAAACGAGTTGTAGCCATAGATCCAGGAACCGACTTCCTTGCCATTGAGATAGACTTTCGGGCTGGCCATCACCCCATCAAAAAGCAACTGCACGCGCTGGCCCTTCGCTGTGGCAGGCAGCTCGAACTGTTTGCGATACCACCCCTCGCCGCTCCACGGCAACTTGCCGGTGCCGCCACTCTCATTCAGAG
>CAJCCF010000658.1 GCA_903960845.1 uncultured Verrucomicrobiota bacterium
AATCAATGGATTGCGACACAAAAACGAGCCGCACTCAACACAGTCTCGGAACAAAAAAGTGGGAAACGAAAAAATTGCGTTCTCATGGAATTTGCGTGGTGGTGTCCGAACCCAAGTTTTCTTAGGATCTCGTAAAAAGATTACCTTGCACGGGTCGGCATGCATCGGCACTCGACTGCAAACGTTCAGATCAAGCCTGTGATCCTCGTTGCGAAACAGCTTGTTAAGCTGGCACACGTGTCAACTTGTGAGTGTGCAGCAGCAACGCCATCGAGCGTGTGGTCTAGAAACTCAAACGCCGCACGCGCGTCGCCGCGATCTTCCCCAACGAAGCCCGCCCTGCTGCGGCTCGTCTAAGCCTTGCTCTGCGAGCAGTGCGATGAGTGGAGTGCTGTAAAAATATGTCTTAATATTAACCGAGCACTCCCAGCCAAAACCTCGTTACCTATTGTAAATAATTAAATTTGCGCAGCCCCTCCAGATCCCCCATTCTCGCAGACGCTGACTGCTGTTAGCAGCTCTTCACCATGAAAAATAAGCCTTCCACGAACTTTTCGGTTCCACATCCCATTCAGCTTACACGTGGTAGCTCTTTTATGTTTTTGGCCCTGATGTCGGTCCTGTTATTCGCTTTTGCTTCAGTGGGGCTGGCGCAGAGGCCTCCTGAATTACAGGCGGCTGTGTGGGATCGCGGAACACTTGGTCTGCAGAATCTAACACTCAATTCTCAAGGGGGAATTACGAAACCTACCGGTGGATCGACGACATGGGCTGGGGCTGTGGCGAGCAAGCATATCCTGCGGGATGGCCGTGTTGTCTTCAAAGCCACCCCTGGTGTTTTATGCAACTTTGCCATCGGGTTGAATCTGGAGGATACGCTCGAAACGCAAGCTGAAACGCAAGCCGATTTAGATTACAATATCTTGCTAAAGACCGACAGCACTGCCGCAGCCTGCCATGGTACCACCTCCGTGGGCTCACTGGGCACCTTTACGGCTGACAGTGAGTTCACCATCAAGCGCACGGGATCTCTGGTCCAGTTTATCAAAACAGAACCGGGTCCAGGTGGCGCGGTGACCACGATTTCCTCCACGCTTGCCTGTGCTGGAATCATGCGTTTGGACTGTGGATTCTTCAAGCAAGGCAGCCAGATGACAACTTGCTTGATTGGCACTGGCGATCTCGATGAGGACGGCATGCCGGATGCCTGGGAGGAGGCGCAACTTCCACCTGCCCATCAGTGGAATGACGTGGTGGACTTCCTGCCCTCCGGGGATGCTGATACAGACGGTGTCAGCAATCTTGACGAGTTTGAAAGCGACACCTCGGCTTCCGATTCACTGAGCCGGGCGGATGCGACCGTATGGCTGCGGGACCAATCACAAACGAACACTGATCTGATTACAGGATCAGTGGGCGGGATCGAAAAAACAACGCCAGGGACAACAGCCACCTACGACGCCAAGGCCTTCGCCTCCAGAACCCTCCAGACGAATGGCAAATTTGTCTTCCGTGTTTCAACGGGCACGATCATGACGGTGGGGTTGAATACCTCGAATTCCTCCACCGCCAGCACAGATGTGGAGTGGGCGTTCATCACCACAGGCACCGGGACATTTAGCATCAAACCAAATACGACGGCTGTTTCACCGGCGGCACCGCTGGGCTCCTACACGGCGAAGACGGTTTTTGCCATTGAGAGGGTGGACGGCCAGGTTCGCTTTCTCAAGGATGGAGTGCCTGTGCATGTGGCCGTCGCCAATAGTTATGGACCGCTTTATGCCAGCGTCTGGCTGAGTTCTCCCACGGCACAGGTCACCATGGCACGTCTGTACACTGGCGACCTGGATGAAGACGGCATGCCGGATGCCTGGGAGAGAACCTATCTGCCACCCGACCACGGTTGGAGTGATCTGATCGCTTTCCAACCCTCGGGTCCCTTTGGCGACTTTGACGGCGATACCATCAGCAATTTGGACGAATTCAAGAGTGGCACATCTCCGGCAGATCCCTTGAGCCGGGCGAATGCCTTTGTTTCTCCAAGCGACCCGCAGTACCAACAGGGTGATTTGGTGTGGGAAAACCACTTCAACACGGAGTATCTCTCTGGCAGCGCAGGCGGTCTGCGTAAAACCAGCAGCGCGACGACCTACAATGCCAGGGCCTATGCTTCCAAAAGCATCCTGGAAGACGGCCTTTTTTACTTTCAGGTGTCCGGGAGCGGAGGCATGACGGTGGGGTTAAATACCTCCAATGTCCCGGCGGCTTCGAACATTACTACGCCGGATGTGGAGTGGGCATTCATCACCACAGGTACCGGCACCTTTAGCATCAAAGCAAACCCAACAGCTTTTACGCCAGCGGCACCTTTGAACTCCTACACGTCCAGCACGCGATTTGCCATCCAACGGGTGGCCGGTCAGGTGCGTTTCATCAAAGACGGCATCGTCGTACATGTGGCTGCTGTCAAAAGCTCCGGGCCGCTGTATGCGAACTGCTGGCTTAGCACACCACAAGCCATGCAGCTCACCACGGCCAGACTTTACACAGGTGATCTTGACGAGGATGGCATGCCAGACAAATGGGAGTTGTCCTACCTCGCCGCGAATTCCGGGTTGGCGGCTATTGAAGCCTTCAAGGCGACGGGTATCGCTGCTGATCCCGATGGTGATGGCGTCCAAAACTTGGATGAATATTACGATGGCACTCACCCATTCCGGGCCTTGATCAAACCCGCCACCGTTCTCTGGCAGACGAATCCGGCGAGCTACTTTACGTTAGCGGGCACTCTGGGCGGAGTGAAGAAAACCTCGGGGGCCGTCGCGTGGAACGCAGATGCCGTCGCTTCAAAACCATCTCCCATTGATCCGCCGCCAGCACTGGTGCCGCTGCCGATCTACCACACCGGACGGATTTCCTTCACTGCCAACCCTGGCAGCGCCTTGGCC
>CAJCCF010000659.1 GCA_903960845.1 uncultured Verrucomicrobiota bacterium
AAGGCGCCAACCCGTCACAAGAATCGTTTCGTCATCTCGTCCGCAGCGGGACCTGGACCGAAAACTGGCCTGATCTGTCAGGTAAAAACGAAACGCGAACCGTCACTGCCGAAGTCTGGACACAGGCATTTCAGGCTGATCTCGATGCGGATGGTCAGTTGCACATTCCGGCGCGTGAGAAGCCTTATTATCTTGATGCGCCACTGGTGATGAAGTCGGGACAAAAGCTCATCGCCGATCCACAGGCCGAGATTCGACTCAAGCCCGGCACCAACACCTGCATGGTGCGCAATGAACATGTCATTGGCTTTGCGGATCGGCCCGTGCCTGCTGAGACGAACCCTGACACCGGCATCACCATCGAAGGCGGCATTTGGACGACACTGGCGAATGAGGCAAAGGACAACAACGGCAACCGCGCGGCTCATCGTCGAAGCAGAATCCCGTGCCCGGCACGCACGGTGTGATCCTGCTGCACAACGTCCGCCATGCAGCGGTGCGCCATGTCACCGTGCGGCAGAGTCGCGCCTTTGCGGTGCATCTCGGTAACATCCGCGACTTCACTGTTGATGGACTCACGCTGGACCGTCACGGACGCGATGGCGTGCATGTCGATGGCCCGGCGAGTGGCGGCATCATTCGCAACGTCAGCGGCGATTCCCATGGTGATCCCGTCTCGCTCACCGCATGGGATTGGAAGCAATACAGCGTCACCTTTGGTCCCATCCATCATCTCACCATCGAGCACATCACCGGCGCATCTGATGCAAACACGGCACCGATGCCATCCGCTTGCTCCCCGGAGTGAAGCGCTTCAGTGACGGCACCACGCTCAATTGCGGCATCGACGACATCACCCTGCGCAACATCACCGACATCCGCGACTTCAAGCTCTACGACCAACCCAATCTCGAACTCGGCCGCGACAACGATGCGAGCGCCGGCATCGGCACGCTGAAGAACATCGTGTTTGAAAACCTCAGCTTCACCCGCCCGGGCAGCATTCAAGTGCATGCCAACACCGAAGGTTTAAGCGTGAGCAAGGTGAAGCTGCTCTTTCCACCTCCCGCCAATTATCACCTCATCGAACTCGCCCCAAGTCCATGACCTACAAGAGCGGTGGCCCGGCCGCGCCTGAGAAATGGACCGAGATATTCTCCCCCGACCTCGATTGCACCGTGCGCAATGTGAGCATCACCGGCGTTCGCGTCCGCGACTCGCAAACCGATTTACCCCTCGAACAAGTCTTCCAAGTCATCCAGCAAAAGCTCAATGCAGACTACCCGAAGACCACGCCGCGTGGCGGCACGGGGAAAGGCATTTGGGTCCGCTGACTCATCTCTTTGCCGGATAAGACACAAGTCTTGCTGCCACAGGATGGCATCTGGCTGCGTTTGATTGCAGCACTTCATTTCTTCAACTCCTCATCCCCCATGCATTCGCTCCGGCACCTCCTCACTTTTCTCGCCTTCACCAGCACAGCGCTGGCTGCTGATCGCAAGCTCGACATTCAGGACGGCGACCGGGTGTTGCTGATCGGTGATGTGCTCGTTGAACGCGAGAATAACGATGGCTACCTCGAGTCGAAGATGCGGCGGGAGTTTGCGGGAAAAAGCTTTGCGGTGCGGAATCTTGGTTACAGCGGTGACAGCCCGCTTGGAGCCTCACGGGCGAGTTTTGATCCGGTTGACAAGGGGGTGGATGCGCTGAAGGAACAGCTTGCGGTGGTGAAGCCGACCGTGGCGATCCTTGGTTATGGCATGGCGGCGAGTCTCGATGATCTGACCTACCGGAAGAATGATCCGGTGCTCAATCCCGACCCGGTGCGCTATGGGATGGAGCACAGCCCGGCGAAGTTCCGTAAGGAGTTGCTCGCCCTGATGGATCTGATCACGGCCGCGAGTCCGGATGGCAAAGTGCGCTTCGTTTTTGTCGGGCCGATCAGGCATGAGGACCTGCGTGCGAAACGTCCCGGCCTGCCGGACCCGGCGGAGCACAATGCATTGCTCGCCGAGTATGAAAAAGTGATCGAGCAGCTTGCGTCGGAGAAGCAGTCGCCCTTTGTGCGCGGTGAGTGGCGGAAGGCCGCCGGCATTGATCTGGCGCAGGGCACGGACAACGGCATCCACCTGAATGCACGCGGCATGCGGGCACTCAGCGAGAGCTTTGCAGCGCAGCTCGGTTGGAAGACGGATGCGGCGAAATGGGACACGGAGACGCCGGAACAGCACACGCTGCGTGAGGCAATCCTGCGCAAGAATTCACTCTTCTTCCATCGCAGCCGTCCGGCGAACTACACGTACATCTTCGGCTTCCGCAAACGTGAGCAGGGTCGCAATGCGGTGGAGATTCCGAAATTCGATCCACTCGTGGAAAAGGCCGAGGCCAATGTGATCGGCATCGCCGCCGGCAAGCCAAGCACCCTGCCGCCGGAACCGCCAAGCAGCACCAAACTGCCGGTGCTGCCTTCGCTGCCGAAGCCTGAGTTTACTCTGGATCGTGGGCTCGCGATGACACTCTTCGCCGAAAATCCGCTGCTGGAAAAACCCGTCGGCATGAACTGGGACACCTCGGGCCGGCTGTGGGTTGCGACATCGAACACGTATCCGCAGGTGAATCCGGATGATCTCGGCGCTCAGATGGAAGGCAACAGCGCGAAGTTTGGCCCCTCAACCGGCAATGACCGCATCATCCTGCTCGAAGACACGAACCGCGACGGTGTGGCCGATGTCTCGCGCATCATCGCGGACAAGCTGCTCATCCCGTGCGGTGTCGCGCCGGACAATCACGGCGGTTGTTTCGTCGGCGCGAGCACGGAGCTTTTGCAGCTTAGCAAACCGGGCGCGGATGGCCTGCTCAGCGAGCGCCGCATCGTGCTCAGCGGTTTCGGCACGGAGGACACCCATCACATCATTCACGGCCTGCACTGGGGCATTGATGGCCGTCTCTATTTCCAGCAGACGATTTACATCCACTCGCACATCGAGACCCCATGGGGCCTGGTGCGGGCGAACAGCGGCGTGGCCTTTGCTTATGATCCAAACACGGAGCGTCTTGAAGTCCACTCCAAGGGTCTCGTGAACTGCTGGGGTCAGCAGGAGGATCTCAACGGTCAGACCTTTCTCACCTCAGGTGCCGACGGCAACGGCGTGAGCTGGAGTTTCCCCGGCGCCGTGCTGCCGCCCTCCGAAGGCGCGCGCCGGACCATCAACAGCATCAGCCCGGGATCCTATCCGAAGTTCGCCGGACTCGAACTGGTGAACAGCCCGCTCTTTGGACCTGAGTGGCAGGGCAACGCGATCACGAATGACTTCCGCGCGCACCGCATCGTGCGCTTCAGTTTCACCGATTTCACGTCCGACAAATCAGCCGCGAAGTCCGGCTACATCACGCAGGATCAGGCCGATGTCGTGCGCACCAGTGATGCCGCGTTCCGGCCCATCGCGCTCAAAATGGGACCCGATGGCGCCTTGTATGTCGCCGACTGGACGAATCCGATCATCAATCATGGTGAGGTCGATTTCCGCGATCCGCGCCGCGACAAACAGCATGGCCGCATCTGGAGAATTGCACCACAGGGCAGCCAACCAATGATGTGGCAACCCGTCGCCGGACTGCCGGTTGGTGAATTGCTGAACAAACTGCTCTCTGCGAACCGCTGGGAGTTTGAGCAGGCCCGCCGTGAACTCGCCAAAGCACCGCTCGCTGATTTGCGCAAGTCGCTTGAGGGCTGGGTCAAAGATGAAATCACCCGCCGCCACGCAGCCTGGTTGCTCAGCGGCCGCAGTGCCGATGTCGCGCATCTCAAGGCCATGCTTGACCCAGCGAAGTTCGATGACACCAGCGTGCAGGTCGCTCTGCGCGAGATCGGCAAAACCTATGGCAACCGCGGCATCACGGACATCAGCCTGATTGCGCCATGGGTGACGGCACAACGCAATCCGCGCACGCGGCTTGAGGCCTTCCGCGCGCTTGGCCGCATCAGCTCCTTTGAGAGTGCGGATCTCGTGCTCAAAAACATGCCGACCGATGCCGGCGACAGCTTTCTCGATTTTGCCGCCTGGACCACGGTGAATGAACTCGCCCGCCCGTGGCTGGAGGAAATCGCCGCGCATCCCGGCAAGATTGCAGGCCGCGAAGATCAGCTCACCACACTCGCCAACATTGCCGACCCCGTCATCGCCGCACCCTACATGCAGCGCCTCTTTGCCGGCCGCGGCATCGACGCCGCAGGCAGCGGCCCGTGGATCGAACTCATCGGCAAATCCGGCGGTGCGGACGAAGTGAACACGCTCTACACAGCCTTCATCCAGGAAGGCAAGCTCCAGCCCGCCGCACGACTCCGTGCCGCACGCGCGCTGGCCGAAGCCGCCAAACAACGCAGGCTCCGCCCGCAGGGTGATCTCAGCGTCATCGCACCGCTTTTGAAATCAACGGACCACTCCATGCAACTGGCCAGCATCCGCCTCGCCGGTGAATGGCAGCTGGGCAAACTCGTTCCCGCGCTCGCCGGGTTTGCAGGCAATGAAATAGACGGCGCCTTGCGCTCTGAGGCTCTCGCCGCGCTGCGTCTCATCGGCGGTGGCGAAACCGTGAAGGCGCTGAAGAAGCTCGTCGCCGAAGAACAACCCGCCGAAGTGCGCCGTGCGGCGCTCATCCCGCTTGCCATGCATGGACGCGCCGACGCGCTCGCCGTGCTGCCATCGATCCTCAAGCAAACGACGGACAAAGCCGCCGCGCAGGCTCTCTGGCGTCAGTTGCTGCAGCACGCGCCCTTTGCCAACCAGTTCGCCAGTGCGGTGCCGAAAGACCTGCCTCCTTCAGCCTATGCGGATGCGCTGCAAGTCGCCCGCGGCATGGGTCGCGGCGGTCTGCCGATCGTCAATGCACTGCAATCCTTCGCCGGTGTGAAGACCGGACCACGCGACTACGCCGGCGAGATCGCCGCGCTGATGAAGTCCGTGCCGGAAGGCGGCAACAGCGCCGATGGCGAACTCGTCTACCGCCGCGTCGGCTGCATCGCCTGTCATGCCATCGGTGGTATCGGCGGCAACTTCGGACCCGACTTCTCCAGCATCGGTGCCAGCGCCCCGCTCGACTACCTCATCGAGAGCACGCTCACCCCGGCGGCCAAAGTAAAGGAAGGCTACCACGGCTTTGCATTCACCATGAAGGACGGCACCGTCATGAGCGGCATTCCCGCCCGCGAAACCGCGACTGATGTGATCATCAAAATCGGACCCGGAGCCGAACTGCCGCTGGTGAAGGCGAACATTGTCAAAAAAGAAAACATCGGCAGCCTCATGGCTCCCGGTCTTGTGGATGCGCTCAGCTCTAACGACAAACGCAACCTCTTCGCCTTCCTCAGTCAAATCGGCCGCCCCGGCCCCTTCGACGCCAGCAAAGCCAATGTGGCACGCATCTGGAGTTTCAGTGCCAGTGCACCCGGCGGCGCGGCGGCGGCGGAAAGTCCCGTCTATGTCACCACGCTTGTCAGCGGCTACCTGCGCGCTGAAGACCGTCCCGACAAACCATACGCCACCGCCAGATTCACCGCCGCCAGGCTGACCACGCAGCCGCTCATTCTCACCGGCGTTGAAGCCGCCTGGCTCGATGGCCTGGAGATCGCGCTCAAAGGCGGCCGCTTTGAAGAAGGCATCCAGCCAGGCAAGCACACACTCACGGTTAGGCCGGAAAAATCAGCGCTGGTTGTCAGGGCTCAGTGTGATGACGTCACGTTCCTGGACATCAAATAGAGGCAGCCTCTTTGCATGTATCAAAGCCTGGAGCAGACTCTTGGAGCGCTTCCGGCATCCCGATGACCGGCCACTGCAAAGTTTGGGCCGGCCGCCGGGCCCGGTTTGAGGGGAGGCTCTTTCCTTCATCGGTGGTCTACCAGACTCGCGATGCTCCTAACGCTGAAAGTGGCGTGTCCGGGGAAAGCAGGGTCATGCCAGATTCGATGGCTTGTGCGGCCAGAAGTCGATCAAATGGGTCGTGATGGATTTTTGGGAGTTCGCCACTGCGGTAGATGGAACCTTGATCGAGGCTGAGTGATTTGAATTGATGATGCGCAAATTTCTTTGGAATCCAAACCCGGGGAATGCCGGGCAGCGGCAGTTTCCCGGCAGAATGCTTCAAGGCCACCTCCCAGATGCTCACATCACTCACAAATAGTTCGTTGGTGAGATCATTGATCGCAGCCGTTGCTGCTTTCGATAACATCGAAGGCTGTTGGGAAACCCAAAGAAAGGTGCAGGTGTCGAGCAAGTATCTCATAGACCCCATTGCTTCAGTTCTTCGTCAGAGAGTGGTGCAAGGGCTGATAATGGAAACTCAAAGGGCGCGCCTTGGATATCACCGACCTTCGGCCGTTTTTTTTGCTTGGGTTGTTTGATCGGCACGAGCATGGCAACGTCCGATTTACCACGTGCGATGATGAACTTCTGACCTTTTTCGACTTCCGCAAGATAGCGCGAGAGATGCGTTTTGGCCTCGTGGGTGGTGATGGTGGTCATGGGGCCAATCATGGTGCCGGAGCTAAGTTAGTCAACTTAGTCCATTTAGGCGTTGTCGGCTGGCTTTTGGTAGAGCGTCCTCAATCCACACTCCGCCATGAGCCAATGAGAAGCATTCTGCAAGAGGTCTGTGGAATAATCAGGCTGCTGCCGGCCTTCATCGGCGGGGCGCTGGTTGTATGGGCGGGCAAGGCAAGCGGTGATGCCCGCTGACGCGCCGGCCCCTGAAATGGCGCTGAGAAGCTTTTGCGTCACGGGCGGGATGATGAAGTCCGTGTCTTTTGCCGGACCGGAGACAGGTCTGACGCAATAAGTCGCGAAAACGGTGCGATGACTTGGTGCCAGCCTGCAAGCACTCGTGTGGATCGGCGTTGGGAATAGTTCTGCCCGGCATATCTTCATGAAACAGTTTCTTCTCCTCACCGCCGCCCTGCTGCTTGCGCTTCCGGGTGCTCTGCGCTCCGCCGACGGCGCTAAGCCGATGCCTGATTTGAAGCCCGGCATGAGGATGATCCTGAAGTTCCCCGAACTGCCGCAGACGCTCTACGCCATGCAGTCGGGACAGGAGGCAATGACGCAGGCGTATCTTGCTCTTCCGGAGAACTACTCGCCTGAGCGGAAATATCCGCTGTTTGTCTTTCTGTATGGTGGGCATGGAGGCCCCGGTGCCGGTCCTGGACGCGGGCAGCAAATCATGGAAAACAAGGACTGCATCTTTGTGAATTTTCCGCTGTTCAAAAAGAAGATCGATCCTGCCGGGCCTTTCAAAGGTTTGCTCATCACCACTGATCAGGATGGTGAGACGATCTGCCAGGTCTACACCGCGATGCTGAAAAAAATCTATGCCAACATCCCCAACATCGACACCGCGCACAACATCATCGGCGGCATGTCCAACGGCGCGCACTCCATCGTCGCCATGTTTGAAAAGGGCGACACTTACCTCATGAGTCAGTTTCAAAACCTGATCCTTATCGAAGGCGGATTTTATTCGATCAAGAGCTATGCGCGCTATCAGGGGAAGCGAATCCTGTATCTCTACGGTGATTATGCGGGCATCAACGACTGGATGGGCAGGAAGATGAGAGAGGATCTTCCCAAGATGGTGGGAAAATTTTCAGATGCGGCCGCAGCCAATCAACTCCAGGTCACAGGCCTTGTCATGAAGGATACCGGCCATGACATGCCGGTCCGCTACAATGCCGAAGTCAAAGCCTGGCTGGTCAAGCAACTCACGCCATCAATCACCAACCAAACGCATCCGCCGACACAATGAAATCCGCTCTTCTCATCTTCTCCACCCTGCTGCTGGGCCCGCTGACAGCGCTGCATGCCGGAGACAAACCGCTTCTGGAAAAGACCAGCGTCTTCACCTCAGGACTCAACGGCATTTCTCGCTACCGCATTCCGGGCATCGTCGTGACGGGGAAGGGCACGGTGCTGGCTTATTGCGAAGCGCGGAAGAGCAGCGCGGCAGACTGGGGTGAGATCGAGATTCATGCACGCCGCTCCACGGATGGCGGCAGGACATGGCAGGACTCGCGGCAAATCGCGCACACGGGTGATCGTGTGGAAGGAAATCCACACAAGAAGGATGGTGGCGAGCATGAGCAGACGGTGAACAATCCCGTCGCCATCGTGGATCGTGAAACGGGAGCCATCGAGTTTCTATACTGCATCAACTACGCGCGCTGCTTTTCCATGCGCAGCACGGACGACGGTGTGACGTGGAGCAAACCCGTGGAGATCACGGCCAGCTTTGAACCCTTCCGCAAACATTATGACTGGAAGGTCATCGCCACCGGCCCCGGGCATGGCATTCAACTCAAAGGCGGCAGGCTCGTCGTGCCCATCTGGCTTGCGTATGGAAAGGCCGGCGATCATTCACCCTCGGCTGCCGCCACGATCTTCAGCGATGATCACGGCAAGACCTGGCAGGCCGGCGATCTCGCTCTGCCAAACGAGGGCGAGTTCCGACATCCAAATGAAACCATGCTGGCTGAATTGTCCGATGGCCGCGTGATGCTTGTTACGCGCAGCGCTTCGGATGCTTCACGCAAGCTCATCACGATCAGTCCTGATGGCGCACAGAAATGGACGAAGCCGGTGTTTCACCAGCAACTCTGGGAACCCATCTGCATGGCCAGCATCGTCGCGCATCCATCGAAACAGGGCACGCTCCTTTTCTCCAATCCGCACACCCTCAAGTTTGACAAAGAAGGCAAGGAAATCCCCGCAGGCCGGGGCAAGCGCGAAAACCTCAGCATCAAGCTCAGCCATGACGATGGCCGGACCTGGCCTGCGAGTAAAACCCTCGAATCCGGCGCAAGCGCCTACAGCGATCTAGCCGTGCTTCCTGACGGCACCGTGCTCTGCCTTTATGAGACAAGCCCCATCATCTGCGCGCGCTTCAATCTCGAATGGTTGACGACGGCGGATGTGAAGTGAAACCGGGAGGTGATCGTCCC
>CAJCCF010000660.1 GCA_903960845.1 uncultured Verrucomicrobiota bacterium
CCAGACCTGACCGCCGATGGCATTGGTGGCCACACTGATACCTGCATCGGAGAGAAGAACGATCATGGTCAGCATGGAACTGGCTACGGTAAACCAGGCGTAGGAGGTCTCACGAGGCAGAGTCCATAGCGCAAGAAACCCGGACATGGCATTGACACCCATGATGAGCGCCTGTGCCCCGACCACACCGCTGAGAAGAGGCATCCAGCGTCGAACCCATGGTGTGCTCATCAATGATATATCGATACCCCGGTTCCCTTGATCTCAGGTCAAATCACATCGGCGAAGGTCTTTTCCGTTTTGCGGAAATACCAAACGCCAAGGATGAGAAAGAGAATGCTGAGGGTGGTGGAGAGCAGGAAACTCTCCCAATGCAGCGTCGTGGTGCCGCAGATCGCCCAGCGGAAACCGTCGATGATGCCGACGATCGGGTTGATGGCCACGATGAGATGTCCCAGATCCCCATAGCGCTCCTGGATCACGCTGGTGCTGTAAAATACCGGTGAAACAAAAAGCCCGAACTGCACGACGAATGGGATGATGTAGCGGAAGTCGCGGTACTTCACATTCAGTGCAGTGAAGAGGAGTCCAGGCCCCATGGCGCTGAGGAATCCGAGCAAAATGAAAACAGGCAGCATGAGCAGCCGCCATGTCGGCATCATCCCGTACCAAACCATGAGCACCCCCAGAATTACCAGGGAGATGGCAAAGTCTACAAACGCGACGACTACGGCACTGGCGGGCAGGATGAGGCGTGGGAAGTAGATCTTGGAGATGAGATTTGAATTGCCGACCAGGCTGGCGCTGGACTCGCTCAAGGCACTGGCAAAAAAGTACCAGGGCAGGGTGCCCGCGCAAACCATCACGGCATAAGGCACGCCATCTGACGGCATTTTGGCCAACCCGCCGAAGATGCCCGCACCAATGAAAATGGTCAGCAACGGGCGAATCACCGCCCAGGCCACGCCGATGGAGGTCTGCTTGTAGCGCACCAGAATGTCGCGCCAGGCGAGGAAGCCAAACAACTCGCGGAAGCGCCAGAGATCACGCCAATAGTGCGCCTCGGTGCGGCCGGCTTCGATGATGATTTTAGTCATGTTCAATGGGTGACTGGGCGATCCATGAATCCATTCGGGCAAATGGGTCCACGGATTTCACAGATTTGGAAGCGGTGAGTTTTACGGGGCACCAACAGGATCTGAACATCGCGACCAAGAAGAATGAATCTGCGCCATCTGCGAAATCTGCGGATGCATGTTACGATCTGCAGACCATCCAGTCGTTGAGCACGAGCACGTCCATCTTTGTCCGCAGGAAGCAATCGAGCGCCTCCTGCGGGCGGCAGACGACGGGTTCGTTTTCATTGAAGCTGGTGTTCAGAAGTATTGGGACGCCTGTGATGGTTTGGTAGGCGCTGATCAGGCGATGGTAACGCGGGTTCGTCTCCTGATGGACGGTTTGCAGCCGTCCTGAGCCATCCACATGAGTCGTGGCGGGAATCAGCGGGCGTTTCTCGACACGCACTTGAAAGACTTGCATCATGAATGGCACGTCATCGTCTTGCTCGAACCATTCGCTCACTTCTTCACGCAAAATGCTCGGAGCAAATGGGCGGAAGGATTCGCGGCGCTTGATCTTGAGGTTGAGAATGTCCTTCATGTCGGCGCGGCGTGGATCGCCGAGAATGGATCGATTTCCCAGCGCCCGTGGCCCCCATTCCATGCGGCCTTGGAACCAGCCGATGACCTTGCCTTCAGTGATGGCAGTGGCGGTGGTCTGGCAAAGCTCGCCTTCGTCTTCAAAGCGGCGGAGTGTGCAGCCCTCAGCCTGAATATCAGCGGCGCGGGAGTCGAGCAATGTTTTGATTTCAGCATCGGTCGATCGAGGCCCGACATAGGCATGATCCATGACAAAGGGTTTCGTGCCCTGATCCATTTGACGGGCGACAACAAACGCCGAACCAATGGCGCCACCGGCATCACCTGCGGAAGCCGGCAGATACATGCGCTTGAAGGGCGAATTGAGGTACACTTTTCCGTTGGCCACCGAGTTCATGGCGCAACCACCGGAGAGGGCAAGATTGGCGCACTGATACTTTTCGTGCAGGGCCTTGAGCATTGAGTAAAAGGCTTCCTCGTACATGGCCTGCGCGCTGCGGGCGATGTCGCGGTGCTTTTGTTCCAGGGCCTCACCTTTGCTGCGCTCAGGTCCCAACAAAGATTCGAGCGCTTCCTTGCGGTAAAGGGTGCCCACTTCCGGGCAGCAGTTATCCCAAGTGTAATGGACGTCATCCGTGTGATGACGGAAGTATTTCAAATTCAGCCGGAAGCTGCCGTCAGGTTGAACCTTCACGATCTCGCGCATCTGTGGCAGGTATTTGGGTTCACCATAAGGTGCCAGGCCCATTACCTTGTACTCATCTCCGTAATGCGGGAAGCCGATGAACTGAGTGATGATGGTGTAGAACACGCCCAGTGAATGAGGGAAATAGACACGCCCATCAATGTCGATCTGGCGGCCACGTCCCATGCCCCAGGCGCTGCTGGCGAAATCGCCAAATCCATCCACCGACAAGCAGACCGCCTCATCAAAACCCGACACCAGAAAACCGGAGGCGAGATGAGCGAGGTGGTGCTCCACATGATGCACTTGCGCCCGCATCTTCTCCCCTGGGAATGCGCTCTCCACCTGCTCTTCAAAAGATGCCGCACGGCGAATGTTGCCGAACCTCTTTAAAATCAGACCCAAACTTGGGCGCTTGCGCATCACATAGAGCATGCGCCGGAGATTGTTAACCTTCGGGTTCCGGTTGATGGCGATGTGATCGACATCACCGAGTTTAAGTCCTGCGTCCTGAAGGCACCAGCGGATGGACTCAGAGGGCATTCCCGACCAATGCTTGATGCGCCGGAAACGCTCCTCTTCCGCAGCAACGATGAGCTTGCCATCCTGAACCAGAGCTGCTGCCGAGTCACCATGGTAGGCATTGAGACCGAGTATGATCATGCGTCAAAAATATGAGCAAGCTGCCGCCATTGGTCGCTGCCTAAACGGAGCTCCGGAGTCGTGTTGGAAGGGTTCGAATGAATCTTTTTCAGGAAAAAGAAGGATGACCTTATCATGCTGAGAATGAGCGCAAAGCATAAAGTTCACTGGTCTCTTTAATCATTGACAGTCGTCCTGAACCAAGGATGGGAGGGAGGCTTCCGCACCCGGCAGGAAGGAGTGCCCATCAGATCACTTTCATACCGTTTTCAAAGCCCGTCGAAAACTTGGCCCCAGACCTGCTAAACCATTGTTTCAGTCCAACCACAGGGATCCATTCTATGCTTTTTGACAACTACCAAACGGAGAACTTCTTTGACGAGATGTTCACGGCCGACGGTTCCGCACGCCCTCATTATCAAGGTGTTAGCGATGCTCTCAATGCGGTCTCTGCCAAGGAGTTCTGCGATAAACAGAATGCCGTTGAAAACGCTTTCATGCGCGGAGGCGTGACCTTCACGGTCTACAATGACTCCCAGGGTACTGAACGCATCTTCCCTTTTGACTGCGTGCCACGCGTGATTTCGGCCGAGGAATGGGATGTCGTGGAAAGGGGGTTGGTTCAGCGCCTCACGGCCCTGAACATGTTTCTGCACGACATTTACCACGAACAAAAAATCATCAAGGATCGTGTCATTCCGCCGCAGTATGTGTTGAGTGCGAAACACTTCCGGCGCGAGTTCATGAATTTTGAGGTGCCGAAGAATATCTATGCCCACATCTGTGGCACCGATCTGATCCGTGACCGGGACGGCAATTATCTGGTGCTGGAGGACAATCTCCGCTGCCCTTCCGGTGCAAGCTACATGCTGGAAAACCGCAATGCACTCAAGCGCACCTTCCCTGAGCTTTTCCAGGCCAGTGGTGTGCATCCGGTCAATGAATACCCCGCCGAATTGCTCAAGGTTTTGCAATTCTGCGCACCTGCAAACTTTGCTGGTGAAGGGGCTCCTAACGCCGTCCTCCTGACGCCCGGCGTGTTTAACAGTGCCTATTTTGAGCACGCCTTCCTGGCCAGACAGATGGGTGTCCCTATCGTGGAAGGCCGTGATCTGGTAGTGCGGGATTTCAAGGTCTTCATGCGCACCACGGCTGGTTTGGTGAAGGTGGATGTTATCTACCGTCGCATCGACGACGATTTCCTTGATCCTTCGGTTTTCCGCGACGATTCGCTGCTCGGAGTTCCCGGTCTGGTGAATGCCTGTCGTGCGGGCAATGTCAGTCTTGCCAACTCCATCGGCACGGGTGTGGCGGATGACAAGGTGGTGTACTATTTCGTGCCGAAGATGATCAAGTATTACCTCGGCGAGGACCCCATTCTGCCGAATGTGGACACTTACCTGGCCTCAGAGCCATCGGACTGCTCGCACATTCTGGCCAACCTCGAAAAGTTGGTCGTGAAATCAGCCAATGAAGCCGGCGGCTATGGTATGCTGATGGGGCCATGGGCCTCCAAGGCGGAGATTGAGGAGTTTCGCAAAATGATCGAAGCAAACCCTCGCAATTTCATCGCCCAAAATCCAGTCGCGCTCAGCCGTCATCCCACTTGGACAGGTGACCAGTTTGAGGGACGTCACGTCGATCTTCGCCCCTACATTCTTTACGGCGAAAAGATCGTTGTTACGCCGGGAGGGCTCACCCGTGTGGCCCTGCGCAAAGGCAGTCTCGTCGTGAACAGTTCCCAGGGCGGCGGATCCAAGGACACCTGGGTTCTCAAAAAGTAGTTATTCTTTCCTTCCAACCTCTTCCAACCATGAGCACCACCGCCCGCGAAGAAGTCGCCCGGCACAAGCAGTCCAACGTCATGCTCTCCCGCGTGGCAGGCAATCTTTACTGGATGAGCCGCTATCTCGAGCGCGCTGAAAATCAGGCGCGCCTCATTGACGTGAATCTGCAGATCCTTCTCGATTTCGGCCAGATTGGCGCGGAGACCCTCAAGGCTCACTGGCTGCCTGTGCTGCGTTCGTCCGGCGATGAAGAGCAGTTTTTCAAACTTTACGACACGGCGGACAATGAGAGCGCCACCGATTTCCTCACCTTCCGGCTGGAGAATCCCAACTCGCTTATTTCATGCATTTCCAATGCGCGTGAAAATGCGCGCCAGGTGCGCGACCAGATTTCCAGCGAGATGTGGGAAGTGCTCAATGATGCCTATCACTTCATTCAGGGTGCCAGTGCAAAAAAAATCTGGAACGAGGGGGCCAGCGCCTTTTACGATCAGATCAAACGCTTCTCCCACCTTTTTCAGGGAATCACCGTCAGCACCTTTTCACGGGTCGAGGGGTTTGAGTTCATTCAATTCGGCAAGTATCTCGAACGCGCCGACCAGATCACCCGTCTGCTGGACATCAAGTATCACATTCTCCTGCCCAAAGCCTCGGATGTGGGTGGTGCGGTGGACACTGCCCAGTGGCATGCGGTGCTGCGCTCCGCCAGTGCGCTGGAGGCTTATCGCCGCTACTATGTGGCAGACATTCTCTTCAAGAAAGTCGTCGAGTTTCTTCTCTTCGATGAAAACTTCCCGCGCTCGCTGAAATTCTGCTGCGAACAGATGGCAAGCTTCATCCATCTCATCACTGAGGCCTCTGCCGAAACTACGCTTTCAGAGGAACCGATGGAACGCTTCAAAGTCTTTTGCGGGCGTCTGTCGAAATTGAGCGTGGATGAGATCTTCAATAGCGGTATGCACCAGTTCCTCGACACCGCCCAAATCGAGGTCGGTGCGATTGGCGCGCATCTCTACACGAGCTTGATGTATCACCCGCCGGTCGATCTGCAGGCGGAGATCCGATTCCAACAACAACAGGAGCAGCAGCAGCAGCAGTACCTCTGATCCGGCGACACACCTCCCTTGACGTTTGTCTCCGCCTGATTACCGACGCTGTGCGCCGATGCCTCATCCCAACTCCGATATCGCCCCCACAGGCATGCACCTCACGGTGCGTCACTTGACGAGGTATGCCTATGAAGGGCAGACGTTGGAGAGTTTCAATGATCTGCGGTTAAGGCCTGTGTCGGATCCGTTGCAGCGCTGCGCTTCCTACACGCTGAGAGTGGAGCCTGAGGCACCGATCAAGACGCACTATGACTTTTACCAGAACAGGGTGGATCATTTTGAGATTCATGTTCCGCATGACAGGTTGGAAATTGAGTCTTTTGCCGAGGTGGAGACCCGGCCAGACACGCGCGGGGCTGTGCCGGTTGGCTTGGGCTTGGAATCGCTGAATGATCGAAGCATTGATGAAAACTATTTTGAATTTGTCGTCGAATCAAAATATGTGCCGATCAATGTCGCCATCTGGCGGGAAGCTGTGGATGTACTTGGCGGCCCCGTCACTGACCTTTGGGCGGATGCTGTGAAACTCGGGCGTCATGTGTATCAAAGTTTTGTCTATGACCCGGACTGGACTCATGTGCATACGGATGCAGTATCCGCACTGCGCGACCGGCGTGGAGTCTGTCAGGACTATGCGCACGTGATGATCGCTTTTTGCCGCAGCCAGGGGATTCCTGCACGGTACGTCAGCGGCTACTTCTACAATGGGAAGGTCGAAGACGAGAACGAAGCCTCCCATGCCTGGATGGAAGTTTTTCTCCCGCACTATGGCTGGAAAGCATGGGACCCCACACATGATCGCGAGGTTGATACGCGCTACATCAAGCTCGCCAATGGTCGCGACTACAGTGACATCAAACCCGTCAGCGGCCGCTTCTGGGGCAAAAGCACGCAGAAGATGGAAGTCATCGTGCAAATCAGAAAAATGTCGTAGTGATGTATCGTCATGATTACCCCGACTCAAATCCGTCTTTTTATCAAGCCCGGTTGCCCATGGTGTGATGAAGCCATTGAATGGCTCACGGGCCACGGCATTTCATTTGTCACCCTGGATGTTATCCGTGATCCCGCCGCGCGGGCGGAAATGCTGGCACTGACACGGCAGACGAAAGCGCCAAGCATTGATGTGGATGACCACATTCTTGCAGACTTTGGCGCAGATGAACTCGAGACCTGGTGGAAGAAGATGGGCTTTAAGCTGTCGTGAAGGTGAGCGACAGGAAGAGATCAAAGTGATCCCAACTCCTGAGCGGGCGGCAATACTGGTCATGTTTGAATCCGGCGGTAATGGCTTGTGCCCTGCGGCGACATTTGTTTCCCGTGAATCTCTGTGCAAAGTATGGTCATGAAGATTCTCGCAGCCATGTCAGGAGGAGTGGACAGCAGCGTCGCCACGGCGCTGCTGGTGCGGGAGGGGCATGAAGTGGTGGGTGCCTACATGAAGAACTGGATCAATGAAGAAGGCATCATCGGACACTGCCCATGGGAGGAGGACATCGTCGATGCGCGTGCCGTCGCTGATCAACTTGGCATCGAGTTTCATGTCGTGAACCTCATGAAGGAATACCGCGAAAGGGTGGTGAAATACCTCCTTGAAGGCTACCAGGAAGGGATCACGCCGAATCCGGATGTGATGTGCAATCGCGAGATGAAATTCGGCGTGCTCTGGGATTGGGCGCAGGAGCGCGGCTTCGACGCCATCGCCACAGGGCATTATGCCAGAAAGGATGAAGGCATGATTCTCCGGGGTGCCGATCCGAACAAAGATCAAACCTACTTCCTTGCCATGATGCGACCCGAGCAGGTGCGGATCGCGCGTTTCCCCATCGGACATCTTTTGAAACCTGAGTTGCGTGAAGAAGCTCGCAGGCTCGGCCTGAAAACGGCGGAGAAAAAAGACAGCCAGGGAATCTGCTTCATCGGCGAGGTGAAAATGGAGGATTTTCTCCGCACCTTTGTGGCGGATCGCCCCGGCAATATTGTCGATCTTGAAGGCCGCGTGCTCGGCCAGCATCATGGGCTGCATCTTTACACCCTCGGTCAGCGCAAGGGGATCGGCGTGGCCAGCAACTTGTACAAACAGGCGTATGTGGTCGTAGCCAAGCACCATGAAACCCGGGAATTGGTGATCGCCATCGAGCGCCCCGACACGCCATTGCTTTGGGCGCAGCGCTGCACACTCACGGGCATCTCCAACACGGGTCTGCCTTTAGATCAGTCGAGAGTTTTGAATGCCCAGCCGCGCTATCGGTGTCCCGCTGGCCTGGCTCAATTCACACCGCTTGGTGGCGGTCGTGCGGAACTCGAATACCGGGAACCTCAAAGGGCCCTGACCCCAGGGCAAATCTGTGCGCTCTATGATGGTGAGTTGCTTCTCGGTGGTGCGGTTTTTGAGTCGATTTCATACGATTGAGCGCAGGCCGCATCGAAAGACTTTCAACCATCCCGCGTTTGCTACGCCCACCATGAAACGTTCCGCATTCCTTTCAGTTCTCCTTACCCTTTCAGCTCTCCAAGCTCAGGCTGCTGATTTCGTCTCCCTCTTCGACGGTAAAACGCTCGCAGGCTGGAGCGGACCGGATGGCAAAGTCCCTGGTGCGGGTTGGAGCATCGAAAGCGGCACCATTCATCTCAATGGAACGCCTGGCGGCATGCTGCTGTCTGAGAAGGAGTACTCAAGCTTCGAACTGGAGTGGGAATGGAAGGTCGAACCCGGCGGCAACAATGGAGTGAAGTATTGGGTCACCAAAGTTGGCGGCAAGGAGTGGCTGGGCATCGAGTATCAAATGATCGATGACATGAAGCATGCTGATGGACTCAAGGGCGGAAGCCACACGACTGCTTCCATTTATGACATCAAGGAGCCTGTTGCTGGCAAGTTGCTCAAGCCTGCGGGCGAATGGAACAGCAGCCGGGTTGTCGTGAAGAATGGCAGGATCGAGCATTGGCTAAATGGAGCTCTCGCCTCTGAGGCCGGCACGACTACCGATGACTGGAAGAAGCGCATCGCCGCCAGTAAATTTAAGAGCAAAGTTGGTTTTGCTCCGGGCAAAGGTCACATCATGCTGACCGATCACGGCGACGAGGCTTGGTTCCGCAACATCCGCATCAAGGAGTTGTAAAACCGCCAGAAGTATTCCGCAGATTGCGAAGATGATAAGTGCCCAACGGTTCCGTCTGAGGAATCTGCGGATAAGGCCGTTGTTAAACCGCCGGGGCCTCAGCTCTCGGGATAAACGGCTACAGCCATCACCCCTTCACTTGGCAGCCAGCCGACCACTTCGACGCGGCGTGGGGCCGTGCTCGTCTTGCCGGTGTCGAGACCCTGACGAACGGTGTCGACGATCTTCTTTTGCGTGACCTCATTCACATCGCTGCCAAAGAGATTCGCCAGTTTGGCGAGGATGGGTGCAGGAGCGTTCATGCCGACAACGGTCACAGGTTGGCGACTCTGGCCGCCTGCCAGAATCTGTTCACGCATCACCTCAGGGGTGAGTCCGCCCGGCATGAGAATCAGGCGGCGAAGACGTGCAATGGTCGGAGCGTTGATCTGAGGTTGTGCCCCTGCGGCAATCTGCGGAGTGGTCAGGGACGGTGGCTTGATGGACTTCGTGGGTTTGAGAAAACGGGTCTCTAACCGTGGCGTCTCAGTGCCCGGCAATTCCAGGCCAGCCTTTGGCAGCGGCAGGAAAGAATCCTGCGCGCAAGCGCATGTGCCGAGCAGGCACAGGCTCAAAAAGCTGGTGAATCGGGGGGAGGGGTAAATCACGAGGAAGCGGTTTTAGCAGGTCGGCAGATTTCAAACAACCATAATTTTCACTAACTTCAGGAAGCAGGTGAGCATTCGGGAGTGGCGATTGGGCAAAAGAAAACGCCGGCGAGAGGCTCGCCGGCGCTTTAAAGAGAGGTTCCGGTCAGTCGCTTCAAGTCACGGGCTCTTCGTTGCTTTTGGGAGCGTTTTCAGCGGCGAATTTCAGACGCTTGTTTTCGGCATCGAAAGAAACCTGAACGATATCGCCCTCGCGGATATCCCCGCGTAGAAGGTGCTCGGCGAGCGGATCCTCGATATTCTTTTCCACGGCGCGGCGCATTGGGCGGGCACCATATTGCGGGTCATAGCCTTCCTTCATGAGGAACTCGGTCGCGGTGGTATCCAGCGCGATGGTGATATTCCTTTTCTTCAGGCGGTCAACCACCTTGCTGACTTCGAGCTCAACGATTTGGGTGAGTTCGGGCTTCTCCAGCATGCGGAAGACGACGAGGTCATCCAAGCGATTGAGAAACTCTGGCTTGAAGGATTTTTTGGCGGCTTCGGTGATCTTTTCCTTGATGGCGGAATTGTCGGCCTGGTTTTGACCCATGGCGGCAAAGCCAAGGGTTGTCTGGCGTTTGATCACTTCAGCCCCGGCATTGGAGGTGAGAATGATGATGGTGTTCCGGAAGTCGATCTTGCGGCCGAAGTTGTCGGTCACTTTTCCCTCTTCAAGAATCTGGAGCAGCAAGTGCATCACATCCGGATGCGCTTTTTCAACTTCGTCAAACAGCACGACGCTGTAAGGGCGGCGGCGCACGGCTTCGGAGAGCTGACCGCCCTCTTCGTAGCCGACATAACCTGGAGGGGCACCAATCAAACGGCTGGCGGTGTGCTTCTCCATGTACTCACTCATGTCGATCTGGATCAGCGCCTCGGGTGTGCCAAACATGAACTCGGCAAGGTTCTTGGCGAGGAAGGTTTTGCCGACGCCTGTGGGGCCGAGGAAAAGGAAGGAGCCGATCGGGCGGCGGGGATCTTTGAGGTCGGCCCGGCTGCGGCGCAGCGCCTTGCTGATGGCGATGACGGCTTCATCCTGACCGATGACCTTGCCTTTGAGTTCGGCTTCCATTTTGAGAAGCTTCTGAGCCTCCGCCTGCTCCATGCGCTGGAGCGGTACGCCGGTCCATTTGGAGACAACGCTCATGATGTCGTCTTCGGTGACGTCAACGATGCGCTCCTGGTTGTTGCTTCTCCAGGTTTCGAGAATGTCATCATAACGCTTCTTGGCATTCTTTTCGCGGTCGCGCAGGCGGGCAGCTTTTTCGAAATCCTGATCCTTGATGGAGTTCTCTTTTTCCACGCGGATGGCTTCGATCTCGGCATCGATATCCTTGAGTTCCGGCGGGCGTGTCATGGCGCCAATGCGCGCCTTGGCACCGGCCTCGTCCATGATGTCGATGGCTTTGTCAGGAAGGAATCGTGCAGTGAGATAGCGGGAACTGAGCGTGACGGCAGAGCGGATGCCGTCGTCGCTGTACCTTGCCTTGTGATGCATCTCATACTTGCCTTTGAGGCCCATGAGAATTTTGATGGCATCCTCGACGGAAGGTTCCTCCACTTTCACCTGCTGGAAGCGGCGTTCGAGGGCGCTGTCCTTTTCGAGGTATTTGCGGA
>CAJCCF010000661.1 GCA_903960845.1 uncultured Verrucomicrobiota bacterium
GTCAGCGAAGCCCCGGTGAACTGGTGTCAGGAACTCGGCACGGTGCTGGCCAATGAAGAAGTTGTGGATGGAAAAAGTGAAGTCGGTGGATTCGCTGTCGAGCGCCGCCCCATGCGCCAGTGGATGCTGCGCATCACCTCCTTTGCCCAGCGTTTGATCGATGAGCTTGATGGGCTCGACTGGCCTGAAGGCATCAAGATGCTGCAGCGCAACTGGATCGGTCACAGCGAAGGCGCGCACGTGAAGTTTCAGGTCGCCGGCATCGACGATACCATCACGGTATTCACCACGCGTCCCGACACACTGTTCGGAGCCACTTACATGGTGCTCGCGCCCGAGCATCGTCTCGTCGATGAACTCGTCACCGAGGAGCAACTCGCCGCTGTCGAGGAGTATCGCGAAAAGACCACCCGCAAGAGCGATCTGGAGCGCACTGAACTCGCCAAGGAAAAAACCGGTGTCTTCACCGGAGCTTACGCGATCAATCCAGTGAACGGCGAAAGGATTCCCATCTGGATCGCCGACTATGTCCTCCAGGGCTACGGCACCGGCGCCATCATGGCCGTGCCCGCGCATGACGAGCGTGATTATGAGTTCGCCCTGAAATTTGAACTGCCCGTCAAACAAGTGGTGCAGCCGCCGGAAGGCAAGGAATGGCAGGGGTACACCGACAATGGCATCGCGGTGAACTCGGGCTTCCTCGATGGCCTGAGCACGGTCGAAGCCAAGAGCAAAATCACCGCCTGGCTCGAAGAAAAAGGCCTCGGCAAAGGCACCACCAATTTCAAGCTGCGCGACTGGCTCTTCAGCCGTCAGCGCTATTGGGGCGAGCCATTCCCGCTGGTGTGGGAAGATGGCATGCATCGCTGCATTCCTGAAAGTGAGCTGCCACTGCTGCCACCGACACTGGAAGATTTCCGCCCGACCGGCACCCCCGAACCGCCGCTTTCCAAAGCCACCGACTGGGTGCGCTACACTGAAACGGCAACGCGTGAACTCAACACCATGCCGCAATGGGCAGGTTCATGCTGGTACTACCTGCGTTACTGCGATGCGCAGAACTCGGATAGATTCGTGAGTGTTGAGGCGGAAAGGTACTGGATGACCGGTTCTGTTTCAGGTTCCAAGTCTCAAGTTTCAAGTTCCACCGATGCAGAACTTGAAACGAATAACCAAAAACTTGAAACACCTCCCCGGCCCGGCGGCGTCGATTTGTATGTCGGCGGGACGGAGCATGCGGTGCTGCATCTCCTCTATGCGCGTTTCTGGCACAAGGTGCTGTTTGACCTTGGTTATGTCAGCACGCCTGAACCGTTCCAGCGTCTGGTGAATCAGGGGCTCATCATGGGAGAGGACGGCCAGAAGATGTCGAAATCCCGCGGCAACGTGGTCAATCCTGATGATGTCGTGGCCGAGTATGGCGCCGACTCACTGCGTCTGTATGAAATGTTCATGGGCCCGCTGGAACAGGTGAAACCCTGGAGCATGAAGGGGGTCGAGGGCGTGTACCGCTTCCTGGCCCGTGTCTGGCGTCTCATCATGGAGCAGAGTGAAGAGGGCGTCTGGAGCCTGTCCCCTGCCCTTCAGGATGTGCCCACCAACAAACAGCTCACCAAGGTGCTGCATGAGACGATCAAGAAATGCGGTGAAGACATCGAGAAACTCAGCTTCAACACCGCGATCAGCCAGATGATGGTCTGCACCAACGCCTTCACCGGTGCCGAGGTGAAACCTGCCGCGGCCATTGTGACCTTCCTCAAGGTGCTCAGCCCATTCGCCCCGCATGTGGCCGATGAACTGAACAGTCGTATCGCCGGCAGGTTCCCGGAACTCGCCGTCCAGGGCTTCCTCAGTGACACCGTGTGGCCCGGCTACGATCCCGCCGCACTGATCGAGGACGAGATCGAAATCGTCTTCCAGGTGAACGGCAAACTCCGCGACAAAGCACGCGTGCCACTCGCCGCCACCAAAGAAGAGATCGAAGCCCTCGCCCTGGCCAGCACCCGCGTGCAGGAGTTCATGGAAGGCAAGCCCGCGAAAAAAGTGATCGTCGTCCCCGGCAAACTTGTGAACGTCGTCGTGTAGCCGCGCCCGCCAGGACCTGGCCAGAAGGTTCCCGCCTGAACAGCCTCATGGATAACAAAATGTATCCATTCAATCAACGCGCCCGTGCACCTCAACCGGAACGGTGAAAGGAAAAGCCGCCATAGCCCGAATGCCTGATGGCGAAAACAAAGGCTTCGTGAATGGTACCACAACACTCCACCCCGATGAACCTACACCTCTACGACTCCCCCTCCTTCCGCATGGCCTGCCAGCAGTTCGATCTCGTGGCCGATTTCATGGAGATACCCGAAGCCGCGCGTGACCGTCTGAAGATGCCCAAACGCTCATTGTCCGTGGCCGTGCCTGTGCGCATGGACGATGGCAGCACCCAGGTATTCATGGGCTACCGCGTGCAGCATCACCTGACACTCGGCCCCACCAAGGGCGGCATCCGGTTCCACCCTGACGTCACCGTGGGAGAAGTGGCCGCACTGACCATGTGGATGAGTTGGAAGTGCGCGCTCGTCGGCCTGCCTTATGGCGGAGCCAAAGGCGGTGTGGCCTGCGATCCACGCGCCCTTTCCAACGGAGAACTAGAGCGCCTGACGCGCCGCTACACTCAGGAGTTGATCCCGGTGATCGGCCCGCAGATGGACATCCCGGCCCCGGACGTGGGCACCAATGAGCAGGTCATGGCCTGGATCATGGACACTTATTCCCTCCAGATGGGTCATGCCGTGCCGGGTGTAGTGACCGGCAAACCCGTGCTGCTCGGCGGTTCACTCGGCCGGCGCGAGGCCACCGGACGCGGTGTCGCCTACCTGGTTTCCCGCGCCATGGACACCATGGGCATGCAGGCTCAGGGAGCCACCGCTGCGATTCAGGGCTACGGCAATGTCGGCTCCGTGGCCGCTGTCTCGATGGCCAAACAGGGCATCAAAATCATCGCAATCAGCGATGCCTTTGGCGGCATCCACAACCCGAACGGGATCGACCTCAACAAACTGGACGCCCATGTCAGCAGCACCCGAAGTGTGGTCGGCTTTCCGGACGCCGAACCCATCACCAATGAACAGCTCCTGATCACCCCCTGTGACATCCTCATCCCCGCCGCCCTGGAGCGCCAGATCACTGAGGCCAATGCCGCAAAACTCCAGTGCCGCATCATCGCTGAAGGTGCCAACGGCCCCACCACCCCTGAAGCAGACGCCATTCTTGCGCAGCGGCCCGAGATTTTCGTCATCCCTGACATTCTCTGCAACAGCGGCGGCGTCATCGTTTCCTACTTTGAGTGGGTGCAGGACCTGCAAAGCTTCTTTTGGAGCGAGGGCGAGGTCATGGACAAGCTCTACCGCCTCCTTGAGCAGGCCTACATGCAGACCCTGAATCTCTCCCGTAAAAAGAACATCTCCATGCGCTTCGCCGCCCTCAGCCTCGGCATCAAGCGCGTGCATGACGCCAAGACCCTGCGTGGCCTGTATCCATAGAACACCGGCAGCGCGGGCGAATCACTGAAACCGGATCAGCGATCGACTCCTAACTGCAGGTGTATCATCCGCGGCCAGTCCCCCGGCCGTTTCTAACACTCCGTTCCGAACAACCATCAGCTGCACTGAGCACAAGGCTGCGGACGTTGGATATTGCGCTCGCGGCTGAAAGTCAGTTATTCCATGCCGCATTCACCGGGAACTTCTTTTCACAAGACGCGCAGGCCGTAGCGTCCATTCTTCCGGCTCAGTTTTACCGGTGCTGCATAGAGTGCGCTCAGCGACTGATTGGTGAGCCATTTTTGTTTTTCTCCCTGACACATGACCCGGCCTTCGCGGAGCATGAGAACGTGGGAAATGCATGGAAGAATCTCTTCAACGTGATGCGTCACCAGTACAAGAGAGGCGGCCTCAGGCCAGCCTGATATTTCAGTCATCCAGGCCAGGAATTGCTCGCGTGCGACGGGATCCAGACCGGCGCAGGGTTCATCGAGAATGAGCACATCAAACCTTGCCATGAGGGCGCGGCAGATGAGCACTTTTTGTTTTTCTCCCTGCGAGAGCGTGCCCCAGAGGGACTTCATCAGATAGGAGCAGCCTGCCGCTTCCAGCAGGCCTGCCGCCTGCTTCTTGAGCGTGGCGGATGGCGGTTCCCAAAGGTTCAGCTTGGCGTCACGCCCGCTGGCGATGACGTGAAACACGGGCTCGGAGGGTTCGATGTAGGTGGTTAGGGTGTTGGTGACGAGTCCGACGCTTTTGCGCACCTCACGCCAGTCACTGTTGCCAAAGGTTTCATCACCGATTTGAATGTCCCCGTCTGTGGCCGGTTCATAACCAGTGATGAGATTGATGAGCGAGGTTTTCCCGCAGCCATTCGGTCCGAGCACGCACCAGTGCTGACCGCGCTCAACCTGCCATGAGATGCCATCAAGAATACGCCGCCCACCCCGGACGAAGGTGGCGTCACGAACGCGAAGAATGGAGTCGGTCGGCATGTCTTACTTGGCCTTCACAAATCCATCCTTCAGCTGAACGGTACGGTTAAACACCGGCCGGCCCGGCTGACTGTCCACGGGGTCGGTGAAGAAGTAACCCACGCGTTCAAACTGATAGTGCGCGCCCGGTTTGGTGGAGGCGACGGAAGGCTCGATTTTGGCGGTGACGATTTCGAGCGAATGCGGGTTGATGAACTGGGTGAAATCGCCATCATCTCCGGCGGCCTCATCGGGTTGCTCGACGCTGAAGAGTTTGTCGTAGAGGCGCACTTCGACGTCCAGCGCCTGCGCTGCGCTGACCCAGTGGATGGTGCCTTTGACCTTGGGGCGGCCCACCGGTTTCGCGCCATGGCGGGTGGCCTCGTCATAGGTGCAGCGCAGTTCAGTGATGTTGCCTGCAGCATCCTTGATGACTTCCTGACAGATGATGCAAAACGCATACTTAAGACGGACTTCGCCTCCGGGCACGAGACGGTGAAAGCCCTGGCTTGGAACCTCCATGAAATCGTCGGCATCAATGTAAAGTTCCCGGCTCAGCGGCACCAGACGCTTGCCATCGGCCTCGTTTTCCGGGTTGTTCACCAGCTCGACCTGCTCGATTTGACCTTCGGGATAGTTCGTTAGAACCACCTTGACCGGACGCAGCACCGCATAGACGCGCTGAGCATGCTGGTTCAGA
>CAJCCF010000662.1 GCA_903960845.1 uncultured Verrucomicrobiota bacterium
GAACTCTTACGGTCAGGTGAAAGGGGATCAATCTGGAGTTTGGCGCAGATCGTCTGGCACATGGTAGCTTTGCCCAGTTTCTCCATCAAATTCAAAGCAGCCTTCTCCTTCTCCGTGTCTTCAGTATCTTCAATATCGTCCCGGCTCCAGTTCCGGTTGCCATCATAACCGCGATTATGAGCATACCAGCGCAACACGTCCCAAAGCTCTGGCCAGGAGAGTAGCGAACCACCAGCATGGACGCGTGCAGCCAGTTTCCACGGACAGGGGCCACCAGCAACATCAAGTTCAGCCGGCGTCAGGACACCAAGATGGGCGAGCAATTTTTTCATCCTCGCGATACGAATTCGGGTGCTTCGAATGTGCCGCCTTTGGCGACGAAGCTGCCTCCGGTTACTGGCTAGACAGTCATCTGCAGGAAACAAAACCGAGCCACATCCTTGCAGATAGGGGGAGCGCTCAGAAATTGTATCAATTACAGACCATCCGATACTGGAGTGCCCAATAACAAATGAGAATAAGCATTTTTTTGTTTTAAAACTTGTCCTTACAACCGGCTGAGTCATATTGGGAACGGAATCAAGAGCAAAGTTTGAAGTGCAAATCAGCTTCTGTCCGTCACGCGGACACGTCTGGAATTAAAAGCACTCTCTAGTGTTAATAGCAAAATCTTTGTGTTTTTAGGGTGCCTAATAGTTGCTAGTTTTAGCAATTTTTAATCTCCCAATATACGCTTAGAATATTATGCTATTTCACAGTTAGGATCAGGTCATCTGCGCGATCAGATGACCTGATTTATTTTTAATACTTATTATTAATTTCATGGGGAAGGCTGATGGCGACCCGGAAAACGCGGCGGTGAGCGCAGATCTCAAGTGACGTAATTCTTGTGGCAACACCGGGCGGATCGCAGGAAGGACGCACCGCTGGATGCTAAGCATGGCAGGCTTCAATCACGCCCAAGCGCGCCATTGCCATCCAATCACTCCGACCCATCCACAAATCATCATTCTCGGTGCCTAGTTTCTGTCCTTGCGCTTCATGAAAGTGAGGCAACCAGACTTGAGTGCCATGCAGCAAAGCCTGCCAGGTATATCCCCGCATCGTATCAGCAAACATCACGTTACAAATGGACACTCGATCGCCATCATGGTGGTCATCTCCGAACAACCGATAATCACCACGCTACATTCACCCATATGCCACGTGCTGGCGTTTAAACCCCGAGTCCAGCACGATCAACCCGGCGGCAACTGTGCAGCGATTCTCTCAGCAACCTCTATTGACGTGATGCCCCGAACTGCGCCATCATTGGCCTCACATGCTTCAAGAAATCACGAAACTCCTCCAGCTTCAGGAACGCGACCAACGCATCCGCGCTCTTCAGAAAGAGCTCAAAGATATCCCCAAACACGAAGCCCTGGCAAAGTCCCAACTCGCAGGAGACACCGCGGCAGTCGATGCCGGATCACTGAGAGCCAAGGAAATCGAGGTGAAAATCAAAGGCGTGGAACTAGACATCCAAACACGCCAAAACACCATCAAACGCCTCCAGGATCAGCAGTTTGAAACGCGCAAGAATGACGAGTTTCAAGCCATGGGCATCGAGATCAAACGCTATGAGAGCGACATCAGCAAAATCGAGGACAAGCAACTCGAATTCATGGAAGAACTCGAAGCCGCCAAGGCTGCGCTCAAAGCTGCGCAGGCCAAGCTGGCACTGACTCAGACCCGCGTGAATGAGGAACTCAAAGTCCTGATCGAGCGTGCCGAAGGCGTGAAAAAGCGCCTCTCCGGACTCGAAGCCGAGCGCAGCGAACTCGCCGCGCCGATTGAGTCGCAGACAATGGACCTGTACACGCGTCTCTTCACCAAAAAACCCGATGCCGCCGTGGTCCCGCTCGAGCACGGCATCTGCGGTGGCTGCCACATGAAAGTCGTCAGTGGCACCATCCAGCAACTGCGCAGCGAAGAAATCGTCACGCAATGTGAGAGCTGCGGACGAATTCTCTATCTTGTGGAGTGAATCAAACCGCCTGGTGCCTGCGACGGGTGATCGCAAAAGGGATGTATAGAAGGCTGTAAAACACCACGCACAGCAGAATCATGCTGCCAACATACCACGGCCATGATCCAAGACTGTCCATCAGGCTCGCCTGCTCGGGCTTATGGCAAAGGAAGCCATAGTTTGCACCCAAAATCTGGTTCACCATGGCGGCACCAAGCGTGTAAAGCATGGTCACCGCGAACATGCGGCGAATGGCCCCGACACGCGGCGGACAACGCATGGAAGTAACCACATGCAGCGCCGCCACCACCACACCGCCATGCTGAAGGAAAAAGACAAAGAACCGCGGGTCTGGAAAATCGACCTTCAAATTTGGCGTGAGGAGTCCCTGAAGCGTCCCGGCCATGCCAAAAAAGTACACCATCTCACAGGCAAGGCGTTGCCGGGTCCAAAGTGCCACAAACCCGGCAAGCCCGGCAATATCGCAAAAATGCATCGGCAGCGCATTTTCCACCCCGAGTGAATCCAGATGCCAGTGCGCAATAGCTGCGAATGGCCAGCTCAACAACAATCCGGCACCCATCAAACGTTCAAGTATCAGTGCGAGCCCAGCATGCTTCCAACGCGCCAGAGCAAGAAGGATCAGAAGCGCCGCACAAAGAATGAGGACGATCTGATGACTCGGACAGAAAGCATGAAAAGCGGCTGGCATCGGATCGGATGATGACGCAATCAGCTGCACAAAAAAGCTCAAACATTCATCCAGCTTGCCAGCGCAGCAACGCAGCCTAATGACACGGCCAGCACAACATGGAAATTTGGGACGTCATCATCGCCGGAGGCGGCAGCGCTGGTCTGGCAGCAGCGCTGGCAGCGGCGCGTGCTGGTGCTCGGACACTGCTCATCGAGCGCCAATCGAAGCTCGGCGGCATGGGCACGAATGCGCTCGTGCACACCTTTTGCGGTCTCTACCATCCAGACACCTCGCGCCCCTGGGCCTGGCTGAACCCTGGAGTCCCCCGTGAGATTGGCGAATGTATGATGGAACGCACCCGGCAAACCGCGCCTGATCTGATGGGACGCGTCTATGTCCTGCGGCAGCATCCCAGCCTCTTTGCCTGCATCGCTGATGAATTGTGTGCTGCGGAGCCCCAACTCACCCGACTCAGCGGTGCCGAATGGTGCGGGCTGAAGCCTCGCGATAACGGCTGGCAGATCGACCTGATCTCATGCTGCACGACTCAGACTCACCAAACCAAATCCCTGATCGACACCACGGGCGATGCAACCGGCGCTCGCTGGCTGAGTGATGATCTGTGGATTCAGGCAGATCCGGCCAAACTTTATCGACCCGCTTATGTCTGCGGCCTGCCACGCGTGACAGGCAATCATGATGAAAATTGGCGGCTCACACTCGGTGCCACTATCGTGCGCGGCATCCAGGAGCACTCACTGCCCGAGACGGCCGCCGGGGCGGCGTTTCGTGATTCACCTTTCCCGGAGGAGATGTTTGTAACCATCGATCTGGAGGCTGGGCAGGCTCAGTGGGATCCCCTTGATCCCGTGAAGCGCGCCGGAATCGAAAGCGTCGGACGTCACACCGCCATGCATCTGTGGAGCTATCTGCGCAAGCACCACCCGGACTTTCAACATTGCCCTCCTCCCAACTTACCCGCACACGCTGGCATCCGTGAGTCCGCACGCTACATCGGTGATCACACACTCACCGGTGAAGAACTCGAGGCCTGTGTCCGCAACACTGATGACGTCGCCCTTGCCGGGTGGCCGATGGAAAAGCGTGAGAATGCACGCGGCCCGAAGTTCCGCTTCTTTGACCGACCCGAACCCGCAGGCATTCCGGCGGGCTGTTTGCAAAATGCGCGCATCCCCGGCCTCTTTTTCGCCGGGCGCAACCTGTCCGCCGATCATGAGGCGCTGGCTTCCGTTCGTGTCATGGGCACCTGCATGGCGACAGGTCAGGCCGCTGCTCATCTGGCATTGAAGCATGCGTAGAATCAACGATAAGACCCGCTGAACCATGCGACTGCTTTTCATCTCCAATCTTTTCCCGGACACCGCGCAGCCCTGGCGGGGACTGGATAATGTGACCCTGCTGCACGCGATGCGTGCTCTCCGGCCGGACGCAGACATCCGAGTCTTATGCCTGCGTCCATCTCATGCCTTCTGGTTCGGGAAAGCCTGTCCACTCCAGCCTAGATCTGGCGATGAAGTCTTTCATCCCCGCTACCACTGGACGCCATATGTGCCGAAGTTTGGCGGAGCCAATGACAGCCTCTACGCCATCGCTCTGCGCCATGCACTGAAATCACTGCCTGATGGTTGGAAACCGGACGGACTGTTGGTTCCATGGCTCTTCCCTGATGCCTGTGGAGTGAATCTCGTGACCGAACTCGCAGGCATCCCTCTCGTCTGTGTGGCTCAGGGATCAGACGTTCATCATTACTTGGATTTACCGATGCGCAGGCGCGCCATTTTAAATCTCGTGAAGCGCGCCAGGATCATCACGCGGAGCGAAGATTTACGCCAGCGACTGCTCAACGCAGGCGCGGAGGCAGGCCGCGTAAGCACCGTTTACAATGGAGTCGATCTGGAGACCTTCCACCCTGGTGACAAGGCTGCCGCCCGGGCGGAACTGAAGCTGCCGATCGATGGCAAAATTCTACTCTTTGTCGGCAACTTTCTTCCAGTGAAAGGACTCGATCTACTCATTCGCAGTGTCGCTCATGCGAGCACGACGATTGCCGAACCTTTGCATCTGGTCATGATTGGCAGCGGCCCGCTGCAGCCTGAATTAACCAATCTTGCCAGGCAATCCGGGCTCAAGGATAACCAACTTTTTTGGGCAGGTCGCCGTGCTCCTGCAGAGGTGGCACAATTCATGCGCGCGGCGGATGCCGTATGCCTGACCAGCCACAACGAAGGAGTCCCCAATGTCCTGC
This sequence comes from uncultured Verrucomicrobiota bacterium, assembly GCA_903960845.1. Classification (GTDB taxonomy): domain Bacteria; phylum Verrucomicrobiota; class Verrucomicrobiia; order Verrucomicrobiales; family Verrucomicrobiaceae; genus Prosthecobacter. Next base: position 4,969 of record CAJCCF010000662.1, read on the forward strand.
TCGAAGCACTCGCTTCCGGGCGTCCACTGATATCCACCGATGTCGGTGGCATTTCGGAAATCATCAACCCTTCACCACAAGGAGGCGTGCTGGTTAAGGGGCGCGAAACGGCATCGTATGCAGCAGCCCTGCTGAAGATGGTTCACACCCCACCTAATGCCGCACTCCTAAGCAACCACGCAATTTCTTTCGCCTGGCGGCGCTGCGCACAAACATACTTGGATTTTTTCCTGACAAAAACCTAAGTTGATGCCATTGAAAGAGCTCCCGTTGATTCAAACCTCACATGAACTCCCTCAGTAACGCTCACTGGTTCTCCATTGCACGACGTGCTGGCCGTGATGTTTTGCTTTTTATTGGCGCCTTTATTGCCGCCTATTATCTCCGCTTTCACGACTTTTGGCTGATTGAGAACTATGTGTTTTCGATTGGTGCCGGAGCACTCGCATTGACCATAAGCTGTTATATCTTTGGCCTTTATTCCGTCGAGTCCCGTGGTGCCGAGAGATTCATTGCTCATGCCTTGATGATGATTGCTGCCTTTATCATCGCGGCCATTATCGCCACCCTGATTGGTTACATTAATTTCAGCACTCGTCCGGGTCGCGGACTCATGGCTCTCAGCACAGGCTTGTCCCTGCCGATGTTGTTGCTTCATCACTTGGTTCTGTTTCACAAACACCGCTATGCTCCGCAGCGCGTGGCCTTCATCGCTGAATCACCTGCTGAAATGGTGGAGTATCAGCGCATTCGCGACCTCAAGCCGAATGGCGTTGACATCGTTGGCAGAATCGACATCAACGGATCGCCACCACAAGGAGATCTTCTGGGCCGCGTCAAACATCTCAGCAAACTCATCCCACGCCATCGCATTGATCGTGTCGTTTTTTCTGATTCGCGGATTGATGATGAAACCGCGAGACCCCACCTTCGCCGCCTGCGCTACTCGGGTACGTCATGCACTCCTCTTATCACCTTGTGTGAGGAGTTTTTCCAATACGTGCCCCTGCATTTGGTGACAAATGAATGGCTGCTGCACTCCGAGAGTTCAAATCGCGAATTGTACTTCCGGAAGTTGAAACGCTTCTTTGACATCGTCACATCCATCGTCCTTCTCATTCTGCTTTCGCCATTTCTGCTGATGGGCATCTGCCTCGTGAAATTTTTCTCCCCCGAGGGCTCAGTCTTTTTCAAACAGGAGCGCGTGGGTCGATTTGGCAAGACATTCCAGATTCTTAAACTGCGCAGCATGCGCACTGATGCTGAAAAAGACGGCCCGCAGTGGTCTGCAGGGGCCAAGGATAGCAGGGTCTTTCCCGGCGGCGCCCTGCTCAGGCGCTATCGCATTGATGAAATCCCTCAACTACTCAACATCCTGCGTGGTGAAATGTCCTTCGTCGGACCGCGCCCAGAGCAACCCGCCTTTGTCGAATCTCTTTGCAAAGTCCTGCCCTTTTATGAGGAGCGCCACATGATCCATCCCGGTCTTACCGGCTGGGCGCAAGTTTGTTATCCTTATGGAGCCTCCACCGAAGACGCGCGCTGCAAGCTTGAGTACGACCTCTATTATATGAAGCATGCCGGTGTCATCTTTGACCTTCTCATCCTGCTCGACACTATACGAGTCGTGCTTGTGGGCGGCTTGAAGATGGGCAGCCAGCGTCCGCGTTACTCCCCTGCTCTCGATCTCCTCACACCTGCACCGGAGGATGATAGCGAAGAAGGAAAAGAAATTCTGGTTTGATCACAGAAGAAACCCTGTTCCAGCAAGCCCCAAAAAGCGCTGCAGAAGGGGCAAAAAGGACCGGCGAAGAAAACGCCCACTTTTGGGACAGGCTCCAGTTGATAAGAGCCGGAGTCTGCAAATGCTGCAGGCACAGGCATTGGAGGCCTTTGAGGCCCTTCAACGCAAGCCGGACAAGATGCCCCCGTGAAGCGGCCAATCCCCTGCCCTTTCTATTACAGTGCCCTCAATTCCACCAATTTTGCCGACGAGCAAATGGTAGTGAGATCGGGCTGTAGGAGATGAAGCAAATTAATGGTTTAACTTTTGGTGCCTTTTTACAATGAGCCACCGCGGGGTAATCCACCGCTAGGCAGTCTTTGCTTGCACCAGAGTTTAAAAGCACCACACTCAGCGGCTCTATCCAAAATTATGGCCAACAAGAAAACTGCAGTCGTCACCGGTGCCGCCGGATTCCTGGGATCTCACCTCACGGATCGTCTGCTCGCGGAAGGCTACAAAGTTATCGGAATCGATAACCTGCTAACGGGGAATGTGCGCAACATTGAGCACCTTGCTGGCAATTCAGATTTTCAGTTCATCAAGCACGATGTGACAAACTACATCTACCTGCCCGGTGAAGTGCATCTGGTGTTTAATTTTGCCTCACCAGCCAGTCCGATCGATTATCTCAAACTCCCCATCCAAACACTGAAGGTAGGATCGCTCGGCACGCATAACACGCTCGGACTGGCCAAGGCCAAGGGCGCGACCTACCTCCTCGCGTCAACCAGCGAGACATATGGCGATCCTCTGGAGCACCCGCAGAAGGAATCGTATTGGGGTAATGTGAATCCCATCGGCCCACGTGGTGTCTATGATGAAGCCAAACGCTTCGCTGAAGCCATGGTGATGGGCTATCACCGGGCCCACCACATGGACACGAAGATTGTCCGTATCTTCAATACTTATGGCCCGCGAATGAGACTGGAGGACGGCCGGGTGGTGCCCGCTTTTATAGGTCAGGCACTTCAGGATAAGCCCATCACTGTTTTTGGTGACGGATCCCAGACCCGCAGCTTCTGCTATGTCTCCGACCTGATTGACGGCATCTACAAGCTCTCGCAAAGCAATTACCATGAACCGGTCAACATTGGCAACCCACGCGAAATGACGGTTCTTCAATTCGCCAGGGAAATTCAGAAAATCATCGGCAGCGACCAACCGATCATCCACCAAGAATTGCCAATGGACGATCCAAAAGTGCGCCAACCGGACATCACCCTAGCCCGCAGGCTCCTCGGATGGGAGCCAAAGGTGGATTTTGAGGACGGAATCGTTAAAACGATCGACTATTTTCGTAACTTTCTTGCAATCAAGTCTTGATGAGAAGCCCTGTTTGCGAATAGAAAGGCATTAATGCCATAAGGATATACAAACAGCCCAACCACAGCTGAAGTAGCCCGCAACCATTAACCCCACCCCCCATGAAGTCATTCCTCCTCGCTCTCACGTTCGTCGCCTTCGCGATGCCCGCACTTCAGGCTCAGACTGGTCCTGCTGTTAAAGTGGATGTTAAAGTTCCCAAGGCATCGAATATTCAGACTCCTCAGATCCAGGCCACCAACACTCCCACCAGAAACTGGCGCCCCAAAGAGTGGTTGGAGATCGAGACTGACCTCTCACTCAAACTGCCAACAAACGCCGGCGGCAGAAATGGCAGCCTGGCCTCGATGACCATCAATTATTTTATCGGGATGAATGCCCAAAACAAAGAAGGCAAATTTCAACTTCTCAAGGGTTCAATCATCTACGCAGACGTCCCAGCCGGTGAGCGTTGCCACGCGCTCGCCTTTGTTTCACCTTCAACTCTCCGCCGTGTGTTGGAAAAAGACAACTTCACAGCAAGCTCAGATATTAAAGCCATCGCCATCGAAGTTGTGGTTGATGGAGCGGTCGTTGCAGGTGAGTCCACCATCCCGGTAACTGCCAGCAACAAGTGGTGGGAGAAAGCTGATGCCTTTGCAGTCAGCGAAAGTGTTGTCCTGAGCAGAATGGAAACCCCTTTCTCCGTTCTTTGGGGCGATTACGATTTGCCCACCAAATCGAAGTAACCGGAAAATTACCCGGCAATAGCGGCAGGGCAGAGTAACGAACCATTTAATTTCCGAGCATGGCAGACAGCAAAAGCATCGCAGTCCTGAATCTGGGTTCCCAGCGTCTTTCAGGAGCTATTTTCAGCAAATCCGGGGGCGACCTCGTCCTCAAGAAGTATGAGTTTGTGGACATGACCGGGGATCCCACCGTGGACTCCTCGCGCCTCCCCCAACTCAAGATTGGCTTGGATGAACTTGCAGACCGACTAAAGATCAAAAAATCGGCAGTCTGGTATGCCGTGGCCGGTCACACCGTCTTCACACGGTTTGTGAAACTGCCCCCTGTTCAGGCTGATCGCATCGCCCAGATTGTGGAATTTGAGGCGCGACAAAACGTGCCATTCCCGATCAACGAAGTGGTGTGGGATTATGAATTTGTGTCCGAAGGCACCGGCGAAACTGAAGTGGTGCTCGTGGCCATGAAATCGGACGCTCTCAATGAGATAAACGATCAAGTCGTTGCTACAGGAATTAAAACCTCAGGCGTGGATTTGGCACCCATGGCCTTGTTCAACACCTTCCGTTATAGCTACCCTGATGTGGACGAGCCATGCGTCCTCATCGATCTCGGTGCCCGTTCAACAAATCTAGTTTTTGTCGATGGCGGCAAGCTTTTCACCCGCAATTTCCTTGTAGGGGGAGCCACAATCACGTCAGCCGTTTCCAAAGAATTTGGCATTAGTTTCGCCGAGGCAGAATCCCGGAAAGTCGCGTATGGATTCATTGCAGAGGGAGGTGCCGTCCAGGATCATGATGACCCTGAAATCGCCGCTCTCTCCAAAGTAATTCGTAATGCGGCCTCGAATCTGCACACGCAGATCATGCGAACGATCACCTTTTACCGCACCCAGCAGGGAGGCTCGCAGCCAAAGCGCGTCTTCATCACCGGTGGTGGAGCACTGCTCGGTAACATGGTGATCTTCCTTGAAGAGAAACTCAAGGTGCCTGTCGAGATTTTCAACCCTCTCCGCGGCGTGCAGGTGGACCGCGGCCTGAATACTGACCATGCTCGCGCAGATGGGCCGTTTTTAGGTGAACTTGTAGGCTTGGCCCTCCGCGCATCCGGCAGTTGCCCAAGTGAGATCGAATTAGTTCCCACGGCAGTGGCCAACGCCCGCGATGCCTCCAGACGCGCCCCTGCTCTACTGCTCACAGCAGTCTGCCTCTGGTCGGCTCTTTACGCAGGCATTTCTTATTATCAAAACACCGACCGTGTCATTCAGGAAAAACTGGGCCTGATGCGTCAGGAAAATCAGGATTTGCAATCCCTGGCCAGCAAGATCAGTGCGCTGGACGCGACTCAATCCCAATTGATGGGTTTGAGCACACAACTGGAGCAGGCTGTGGCTGAACGTTCCTACTGGGTTCGCCTCATCACCGAGATCAATAACAAATTCGACAACGATTTGATTTGGCTGACCGTCATCGAACCCATGAAGGACGGCAAGTCCATCACCCCTCAACTCATCGGTCAGGGCGGAGAAAAAACCGAAACGTCCAAGGATGAACAGGCTCCCGATGCCGAACCGGTTTACACCATCCGAATGCAGGGGCTATACCGGAAAAACGACGAGGGCGAACAAGTGGTCTATCGCTTTGCCAGTGCTCTCGCTAAATCACCCTGGTTTGATATTGCTGACTTCGAGGCCAAGCGCGCTGAATTCGTCAGTGCCCAAAGCGGTGTTGAAGAAGACCGTTACGCCTACAATTTTAACATCAAGCTGCCTCTCAAGCAGCCCATGAAATTCAAAAACTGATGAGCTGGATTCAAGAAAATAAAATTCCTGCCGCCATCCTTGGGGTGACCGGCGCAGGCGTCATTGGTCTCGGCGTGATGCTATTCAACGCTTGGTCAACCGCCGGTGAAGCTCAGGAGGAGTTTGACGCAGTCAATGCCAGCTTGGAAGCCCTCAAAAGCGGCACCCTAAGCCCGACGCCCGAGCATCTTGCTGCGAAACAAAAACTGGTGAAGGATTATAGCGACGCCGTGGGCAAATTGTCACTGGTCCTCTACAAACTACAACCTGAGGACAAGCCCATCAGCAACACCGACTTTCAGGCAAAACTGAAGGCTAAAATCGCTGAGATCAAGAAAGAGGGCGCGGCGCGTCTGCCCGCTGAGTTTAATCTGGCCTTCGACCAATACACAAATGCCCTGCCAAAGTCCGATCAAGTTGCGGCACAGCTCTCGACCTACCTCGATTCGGTCAATGAGATCGTGAAAATGCTGCTTAAAAGCGGAGTCAAATCGATTGATCTGCTGGAGCGCTCCGATCTGCCTTCTGAGAAAGACGAGGCTGACAAGGATTCGTCCAACTCCGCTGATAAATCAGGAGTGAGCATCACGGAACGTCGTGTCGTGCGTGTCAGGATTCGGACCGATCAAGGTCCACTCCAAACACTGTTGAGCGATCTAGCCAGCCCCTCAGAGATGCCCTATTTCACTGTCGTGCGCCTTCTCCGTGTGGAAAACGAGGTGCAAGAGGGGCCACCACGCGTTGTGGCTGCGGCAGCAAAGGCTCCAGAGCCTGCGCCTGAGGGGGCCAAGCCAACTGCACCCGGCATTCAACCGGCCCCCGCCGATTCTCGCGTGGTTCTTGGCAAGGAAACACTGCGCGCATACCTCGAGATTGATTTGGTCAAATTTCTCAATCCTCAGACAGCCGCGTCAGCTAAGCGGTAATGA
>CAJCCF010000663.1 GCA_903960845.1 uncultured Verrucomicrobiota bacterium
ACCGCGACGATGTCGGTGCCGTAATCATACAGCACCGGCGGCGGCAGGATGGCGCCGTAGATGATGCTGAAGGAACTCCAGACCGCAGGCTGCCACCACCACCACGGACTCACCTGGAGATTGGTGACATGGTGGTGATGCCATCGGTGCCAGGGGCATTGAGACCACCAGTCCGGAGTGAAGAGATGGCAGTGAAAATCGCGGATGGAATCCCAGAGTTCGTAGGCGCGGTAACGGCGCTGTTCAGACAGCATGCGCTGCCAGGCGAGCCATTCGGCATGATCACTCGAATAGCGCTGCCAGCTTCTCGTGCGGTAATCGCGGAGATGATCCCAGCGGGTCCAGCGGTTTTGATGAAAGTCGGCAATTGCCGGGGCATGACGGGCCGCCCAATCGTTCCAATAGTTCAATCGTCCCGATTCCCATCTGGAATAACTATCAGGATGGCGGTGGAAGTACTGGGTGATGCTGTTGTTTTTTTGAATGACGTCAGGCCGGATGATTGTGGATGGATGGTTGTGAATCACGACCGGTCTTTCCGGTCCCGGACGCGACCGGCGCAGAGGTGTGATGGGAGTGATGTGGGGATGGGTTGTGGTCGGGCCAGGCCTGTGCATTCCCGAGGTGCCGGGCAGGATCCGCAGATGATCGTCACGATCATGCGGTGGTGCCGCTGGCTTCGTTGTGATCGGCGGCGTTGCCGTTGGCGGCAAAGGTTTGACCGACGGAGGGCGCACGATGCCAGGATGCACGGGCCGGGTGGCGGGTGGTGTCGTTTTTGGGGTCGGCTGAGTGGGTTTGATCAGCGGCGGGAAGGTCGGCTTGGTCGTGGGGGGCGTCACCGGATGTGACGGCGGGCGCGGTGTGATCTTGATGGGTGGACTGCTCTGATGTGGCGGGATGGAGTGCCGGCCGGACCGGTCTCCGCCGATGCCTGGACGCAGGTCCATGAAACCCGGGGTTGATGGTGAAGTGCGCGGTGAGGGTCTCACCGTCGATGGCGGTAGAATCGGTTTGATGGCGGGAGGAGCACTGGGACGCGTCACGGGTGGGGCCGTGGGGCGGATTCCGGAAGAGGGAAGTTGCAAGGAGGAGTTTCCCCTTGGGTGAAAGGTCGGCGGAGTGCCTGGCATTGAATGTGGTGCTGCCGACGAAGGCCCTGACGCGGGGCCTCCGCTTCTGCCGGGGCCCTGCCTTTTTGGATCACCACGTCCTGCCTGATCCAGGGCATGGGCCGGATGCCAGGCGGCAGCAATGACACCCATCAAGCTGATGCAAAGTAAGTTAGATTTCATGGCGTCAATCCTCCGTTACTCAGCCTTCACGCGAATGATGTCGACCTGATCAATGTTAGGCTGCAATTCGCCCGCGATGGTTCGATTGCTCGATGACCAGGTGTACTTGTCCGTGCTGATGAAGCGCAGCGTGTGTTCAGCGGAAGCCTGAGTCCCGTCCGGCAGAGTGCCCGTGGCCTGAATCAGCCAGCGGTCACCGTCACGGCTCCACACATGTTCGGCAAAGCCGCCCGCCGAATCAAACACCCAGGAACGCACGGTGCGGTGGGTTGGATCCCAGCCGATGATCTCGGTGCCCTTGAGTTCCGGGGTGTCCGCGCGTTTCACGTTGAAGGTGCGAATGAGAAAGGCACGGCTTTCCGCCCAGTCGACACTGGTTTTTACCTTGATTGCACCGTCCTCCTCCACCCAGCTGCCAATGAGCCACTCAAGCTGCTTGAGATGATCTTCCGCCGTTTCATGCCGCAGGCCTGCGGATTCAGTCATCTGGGCGATGCGCCAGCCCTCAGGCTCTTTGACGTCCACGGCTGTGTAACGGTTTCTTTGCGTGGTGCCATCGGCCAGCGTCAGCAGGGAACTGCCCTTCACGCTCAGGACATCGGGCGTTAAAGGCCGCACTGAATCGATCTGCAGGCTGAGGGACCCGCCCGGCATGGCGGTGAAACTCCGGGCCAGAGCTTTCTCAATGTCAGCGCGTCCGCTGATGACGGTTCCAGCTTCATTCACCCACTCCGCCTTCTCAGTGAACAAGCCCGCCAGAGCCCTGGCATCCGCCGCATTGTAGGCCGCCACATAGGCATCCGCCTGTTTGGCGATGGCTTTCTCCTCGGCTGACATTGGCCGTGTGGTGCCGGCTGTTGGGGCTTCTTTTGCCGCCTCCGGGCCGGGTGCTTGAGGGGCTGGGGGCGCGGCTTGAAAAGCAAGCGGCACAAGCATGATCCATGCGCAGACAAGTTTTGTTTTCATATGACCAGGGGTGAAATGAAGCGGAGCAGGTCTAACAATCTTCTGTAAGCTGAAAATGTCCTGCCGAAATGCCTGCCAAATTATGGGCCTCATCACTCCTGAATTGTTCGCCCAAAGGAAGATTGCGTTGATGCTGAACGATTCTACAGAGTTTCAATGCCCGCCATGCCTCCCAACACCCCAACACCCCCACGTCTTGTCTCATTGGATGCCCTGCGCGGTTTTGACATGTGCTGGATTCTCGGACTCGGCGCGGTGGTGAAAACGCTGCTGGATCGGCTGGCTTCGGGAACGACGGCAAACGCTCTGATCACCACCCAGCTGGAGCATGTCGCGTGGAATGGGTTTCGGTTTTATGACCTGATCTTTCCGCTGTTTCTCTTCATCGCCGGTGTGTCCATGGCCGTTGCCCTGCCTCGCCGGCTGGAACGTGGCGGTCGTGCGGCTGCGGTGCGGCATTTGATCGGGCGGGCGCTGATCCTTGTGGCGCTGGGTGTGTTTTTCTCCGGTGGCTTGAAGGACGGGTGGGACAAGATCCGCTGGCTGGGCGTGCTGCAGCGCATCGGCATCGCCTCGGCTGCCGCTGGCATGCTGTCCCTTTGGCTCGGCTGGCGCGGGCTTGCGATTGCCGCGCTGTCACTGCTGGCTGGTTACTGCCTGCTGCTCGGTTTCGTGCCGGTGCCAAAATTTGGCGCGGGTGATTTTGCGGAAGGCCACAATCTAACTAACTATCTCGATTCGATCTGGCTGCCCGGCAGGAAGTACAATGGTGATCATGATCCCGAGGGCATCCTGAGCACCCTGCCAGCCATCGCCACCGCCTTGCTCGGCCTGCTGGCCGGGAAGTGGATCACAGGCAGTGCGTCTTCCATGAAAAAGTCGCTCGGCCTCATCGGCGTGGGCGTGATCATGATCGCCCTGGGCTGGGCGTGGCACCCCTATTTCCCGGTCATCAAGAAAATCTGGTCATCGAGCTTCGTGCTGGTCGCTGGTGGCTGGAGCGCGGTTCTGCTCGGTCTGTTTTACTGGATCGTTGACGTCTGCGGCCTGCGTTTCTGGACTCCGCCATTCAT
>CAJCCF010000664.1 GCA_903960845.1 uncultured Verrucomicrobiota bacterium
CGGACGTGGTTTCTCTTTCGGGGGCATGTCGCCGCTCTTGAGTTGCTCGAGCACCGTCAGCCAATGCTCGCGGTTCTTTTTGTCGGAAAAGTCATCCGATAGACTCGCGATGGCAAAATGGCCTTTCGGTTTGGCACCCGAGTGGCATTTCCCGCAGTGTTGCGCGAACAACTGCTTTGCAGGTGTCTCTGCCGCCATCACAACCGATGTGCCGAAAGCGATTCCCACGATGATCATGATCATCCACGACATCCAATCAGGGCGGAGTCTGGAGAAGCGAAGATGAATCAGGGGTGGGGACATGTGCTCATGATCCAATACAGGCTCAGCACACCAATTCGTTCCGCAGCAGAGAGCTTTTGACCCCGGCCCTCCGTGGAAGAAATCCACAGGATGGTGATGACGCTCAGGTGCGTCTGGCTTGGAGGCTCCCCACATGCACATCGTCAATCCACACCTGCTTCCCCTGACTTCGAGGAAGACGAGGCGTGATTTCGCGACATCGCACACCGTGCTCTTCGCGGTGAGTTTCTGTGTGTCGTTCACCGTCACCGTAGCGTCGTTGCCTTTGAGCACGACATCGATTTGATCCACTCACCCGGCTTCGCCTGCATAGGCACGTTGGCGAGCTTTTCGGTGCGGTAAAACTTTGGATCAGCGAGCTGGTCTGCGGACGGTGGAGGCAATTTCTTGCCCTCCTTCGCGAGTGCTGCGCGGAGCTTGCCCGCTTCGAGGTGCGACTGCGGTGTGCCGCGATCCTGCGCGAGGCAGTTGCCCTTCTCGTCGAGCTTCACCTTGTAGCTCAGGGTGAGATCGCGTCCTTCCAGCGGCGCGAAGACCGCCGTGCCGTGATCGTCCTCTTTCGCGCAGACGCCTTGCAGCGTGCCATCGATCACGCTTCAGGAATTGGCGTGACCGCCCGTGGTCCAGCCTTTGGGCAAAACCGTGGCAGTGAAATCTTCGTGGATCAGTTCACCGGCGAAGGCGGAGGTGCAGACGGCAAGGAGGCGGAGCGGACAGCACATGAGATCGAAACGTGCCGCATGAAGCCGCGATTGCGAAGGAAGCTCACTGAACCATCCGCCACGTCAGCTCAATGCCCATGCCCAGCGGCAACGGCGTCACAGGGCCGGCGGGTGTCTCGAGGACCGGAGTTTGCGAGGGTGCCTTTTCCATTGTGAAAGATTGCGATGATGCGGGGAAGCCGTAGAAGGCAGGGCCGTTGAGGCTGAGGAATCGCGCAAAGGCGGTCTGACCATCAAGAGTGCCGAGATCGACACCGGCGTCTTCAAAGGCCATCGCGTAGAGTTGCGGGGCGCAGCCGCCGGTGAAGCAACCCGCCGCGCAGCCGCAGGCGGTTGCCTTGGTTGTGTGGGGAGCGCTGTCGGTGCCGGCGAAAAATTTGGTTAGGCCGGGTGCCGTCGCCGCGTGACGCAGTGCGGCGCGGTCGTCTTGAAACTTCACGATGGGCAGGCAGTAGAGGTGGTATTTCAATCCCTGAATCAGATGCGCCAGCGTGTAGAGCAGATGCTGGGGCGTGATCGTGGCGCCCACATGATCCGGTGCACCGGCCACAAACTCTGCCGCTGTGCGCGTGGTGATATGTTCGCACACGATGCGCAGTTTTGGATGCGCCGCGAGCAGTCGAGGCATGCGCTCCGTGTAGAATCGCGTTTCCGCATTCTGTTGCGCGTCGATGTAGTCCGGCCCGCTCAGCGCATGCTGCTCGCCGTGGATGCAGAGAACGATGCCATGCTCCTCCATCGCGTGAAGCACCTCGCCACCAATGAGGTCATCCATCGGCAGGCCATGTTCCGCATTCGTGGTGCCGTGCGGCGGATAGTATTTGCAGGCCCGCAGCAAACCCGAGGCGGCACCATCGCGAATCATCGCCGCCGTGGTCTGTCGCGTGAGGTAAAGCGGCACGATGAGCTGCTCAAAGGCATCTGCCCCGGCCGCGCGCAGCTCCGCCGAATAGCTTTCGATGGATCTGCTGTCGTCCTGAGCCGCGCCCGAAACTCTGGACACCGGCGGCTGCGTGTTCGGCATGGCCAGCGCCCCCGCGCAGCCCATGTCGAGATGCGCCTGAATGTAGGCGGGCATCGCCGGGCCCTGGCGGAAGTGTGTGTGAAGGTCGAACCAGCGGGGAAGGGTGAGTGTCATGCGTGTTTGTTAGCGAGAGGCAACTCGCGATCAAACGAGATAGTACTTCGCGAAACAAAAGACTCTCAGCTCATCAGCGCTTTCGGCCGGCTCCACTTCACGCGGGCGAGTTGAAGTTCGCCGTTGTTGTTCTTCGGGCACCAGGAGGCATCGGTCACCCAGGATTCGGTGGGGGTGACA
>CAJCCF010000665.1 GCA_903960845.1 uncultured Verrucomicrobiota bacterium
CCTGCGGCGGCGCGGGTTGCGATGATCGTCGGCGGTGGCGGCATCGGGTGGCAGTTCGATTTCAGGGGTGGTTCGTGTCGGCATGGTGGTGATGTTTTTGGGTTCAGGCGCGTTGCTCCGCAGGTTGCGTAGTTAAAGTGCCGCAAAGTGCAGCTTCGATGCGCGTGGTGTCGCTGCCTTGCACGATCTGGCGTGCATAGGCGGGGATGCGGCGGTGCAGGATGATCATCTGCCGTTCGCTCAAGCTGCCGCGTCGCTGATACTGACGGGCGAAGCTGGTCAGGATTTCTGCATCAGGTCCGGTGAACCCGATGCCGTTGCGTTCGATGGTGGTTTCACGGCACTGCTCGTCTGCCGTCTGGTTCTGGTAGATGCGCATCAGGGCGCGCAATGCCCAGCGGTCATTGCTGGCAAGGCGATGGCGCAGTTGTTCGATCATATCTTTCTTGCTCATGGGTAGGTGGGTTCAGGTTCATTGCCCTTGTGGGCCGTCTCCTTGCCTCGTCACCGTGCCTTCCGTTGTCGCACCTTTATTGGCTCCAAAGTTATTCATGAGCGAGTTGAGGAGCCCTCAGAAGCTCAACGAGACTCGCATGTGAATAACTTTGCGCCGCGTCGTAATAGACGTGGTGCCCAAAATGCCACGCCACAGACAGGGTCTTTGTCGCACTATCCCATGAGGATCGAAAACGGAACACCCGCTGTGGCGCTGGCACCTGACTTAAAGCCTGAGAGAACATCGCCCCATGAGGGCTCCTATAAAGATCCGGCTCCGGTCAGGTCCAGGGCATCGCCAAACAACAAGCTAAAACCGATGAAACCAAACCAATGGAGCACACTGACGCACTTTGCTGGCATCGACTGGGCCAGCCGCAGCCACAACGTGGCTATTGTGGATAAAAATGGAGGCGTCGTTGAAGAGTTCGCCTTTGATCACACAGCTGAAGGCTGGCAGCATCTTCGTGAACGCTTCGCAGCCTACCCTGGTCTTGCGGCATGCGTTGAAAAGGGGCTGGCCTTTGTCGTTGAACAGCTGCTCATGACCGGGGCGCTTATATTCGCCATCCCAGGCAAAAGCGCCATCACCTACCGCAAGCGCAAAGCTCCAAGCGGCACCAAGAGCGATTCATTTGATGCATGGACCTTGGCCGATGCTCTGCGCACGGACGGTCACGACTGGCAGCCGGTGAAGCAGCCGAATGAACTGACTTTGAAGCTGCGGCTTCTTTGCCGGGACCAGGTCGCCCTGATCGAACAGCGCACCTGCATCATCAACCAGCTCCGTGCCGCTCTTAAAGAGTATTATCCAGCAGCACTTGAGGCCTTTGAAGAATGGAAGGCTCCTTCGGCCTGGGCTTTTATCGAAAGGTTTCCTGATCCTGCCTCTTTGGCCAGGGCGGGCCGCAAGGCATGGAACAAGTTTCTCCATACCCAGCAGCTCGCAAGGCCTGAGTATTATGAGAAGCGGATGCAGGCCTTTGAACGATCCGCGCACTTTGTCGCATCAAGCGGAGTGACTGATGCCAAAAGCCTTCTGGCGGTTAGTCTGGTGAAAATGCTGCGCTGCATCCAGGCGCAGCTGGATGACTACGACACGCAGATCAACGCGACATTCAACTCACACCCGAAGCAGGCGATCTTTGATTCCTTGCCTGGAGCAGGAGCAAAGCTCGCTCCACGACTGCTCGCCGAAATTTGCTCATGTGAGGATGTCCTCACCAGTGCGGAGGCACTGCAGTGTCATGCAGGAACTGCACCAGTCAGCTACCAGTCTGGAAAAATGCACAAGGTGCGCGTTCGCCATTCGTGCAACAAACACCTCAGGGCTGCAGTGCATCTGTGGACATTCCAAACGCAGAAACAATGCGCCTGGGCGGGTGTGTATTATAAGGCACAGCGGGAACGGGGGAAATCTCATGCATGCGCGCTGAGGTCGCTTGGGCATCGCTGGTTGAAGATCGTCTGGAAAATGTGTCAGACGGGCAAGGCGTATGACTCAAATCTTCATGCGACCAACCAACTCAAACATGGCTCTTGGATTTTCAAGATGGCCGTTCCATGAACACAAAAACAATGTCAAAAAACAGACCAAAAAAGACTTTACGACCACAGAGAACTTCCGTTTTGATCACCATATTGGCGCTCGAACACCTCCATAAACCCCTGCTGCTTGATGTTGCGGTCCCACTGTTTGGCGAAGCTGCGCAGCTCTTTCATCCACTGTGACTGCTTCACCTTGATCAAGCCTTCGCGGCTCACCTCAGCCACCACTTGGTAGGCTCCAAGGTAACTGTTTTCATAGGTGAGTGGTGTCCATATCGTGCTTTCTGCCGAAGGCACCACGAGGAACGTGATCTCGGGATCACGCATGGCGTCGCCGTTCTGTTCAGAGTAATGCGCGATGCTCAGTTCATACGCGCCGTTGGGATACGGACCGCCGATCACCTCGATCACCAGCCGCATGAACGGCGGGTTCTCGAGGCGGAGGTAGCGAGTGCGGACAGCTTCAAAGCCGCCGTGTTGATCAATCATGGTCTGGATGTTTTGCATGGTCGTTTGTGCGGTTGGGGTTGTTGGTCACCACTCGAAGAGCGGCAGGTCGGAAAAGGTTTCGCCATCGGCGTCGAGGCGTGCATAGGCATAGCCCTGGGCCTTGATGGCTAAGAGCACGCCGCGTAGGTGCGGGAACGTCGTCATTTCATCGGCATCGAGATCTTCGATGAGGAACAGATGACCCACGCCATCGAGGAGGTGGGCCAACAGGGGCGGATCATCCGGTGAACGGCACTCCAGCGGTCGAAGCCGTAGCTATGCCGCAGCGTCGCTCGGTGGGATGTGCCGTGTGGACACCACGGGCACATGCATGATCCATGGGCCGGTGCTGTCGTGAAGGATGGGGATTTGCG
>CAJCCF010000666.1 GCA_903960845.1 uncultured Verrucomicrobiota bacterium
ATCCAGCGGCACGAGCTCCAGTCCGGCGACCAGGCTCAGGAGTTTCGCGGGCTTGGAGAAATCAGGCACCATGCACTCGCTGCACTTGCCCATGCCGAGGCCGCGCAGGCCATGGCAGCTCTGATGCAGCCCGACCCGATGCGGAAACTTGGCGGGCAGTGATTCGATCCTGGCGATGTCATGCAGGAACTCGCACAGCTCATGCACCCGGTGCGCCAACGGATCATGATTCGCTTCCAGACTCTCCTTCAAATGCAGCACACAACTCCCGGAAGGCGACACGACATGGTCAAAGCCCGCGAACTCGCGTGCAAAGTCACTGACACAACCCGCGCCAAGATTCGCATAGCCCGAGTTCGACATCGGCTGGCCGCAGCAGGAGGGCTTGAACGGCACGACCACCTCATGCCCGAGCCGCGTCAGCAGCGACAGCGTGGCCCGACCGACCTGCGGATACAGTTGGTCAATGTAACAAGGGATAAAGAGGCCGAGGGTCATGATGTGGGACGCAAAAAGTGATGTCGGGAAGATTCAGCAACCATATTTGCCTCAATCTTGTTGGCAGGAAATCATCGCGACATCTTGGCGATGTTCTCCAGCAGCGCCTGCGCACAGGCCGTGGCGAATGCGGAGTCATTGATCTCCACATCCATCTCGATCACGGGAATGTCCACCCGCAGATGCGTTTTGATCGCGGTGAAGAGCGCGGCATCAGCTTTCGGATCATGGAAGGCTTTCCCTTCGGCGCTGATCACGCTGATCGCTTTCAGCGGCAGCAGCACGGTGACGGGCGCGGTGTAGGCATTCACTTTTTCGGCGATGATTTTCCCGAGCTCTGCGCACTCTTCCGGTGAGGTGCGCATGAGCGTCACCTGCGGGTTGTGATGGTAGAAAGTGCGGCCAGCATACTTCGCAGGCACAGTCTGGGGTTCACCGAAGTTCACCATGTCCAGACAGCCTGGCGTGACGATGGCGGGCACTCGGGCCTTCGCGGTTGCATCCAGGCGTTCAGGGCCGGCATTGAGCACGCCGCCCAGCAGTTCATCAGCCCACTCCGTGGTCGTGATGTCGAGCACACCGGCGACCATGCCGCTTTCGATCAGCGATTCCATGGCCCGCCCGCCATTGCCGGTGGCGGCAAAGACCAGCACTTCATAGCCCGCCACCTCCAGCAGCTTTTTGGCCTCCGTGACACAGGTGGTCGTGTTGCCAAACATGCTGGCAACGATCAGCGGCCGGTCCGAAACCGGACGCTGCTTGCGCAACTCCGCCGCCTCCACCATGCCGCAGATGGCACCCGCCGCGTTTTCAAAGATCACTCGGGACAGACGATTGATGCCCGCCACATCGACGATAGCAGGGATCATGACGATGTCCTTGGTGCCGACATAGGGCGCGGTGTTGCCGCTGGCCAGCGTGCTGACCATGACTTTCGGGAAACCCACGGGCAGCGCACGCATCGCCGCCGTGCAGATGGCCGTGCCACCGCCGCCGCCGAGCGAGACCACCCCCTGGATGCGGCCGCTCTCCACCAGTCCGCTCACATGCTTCGCCGCCGACCTGGCCATCAGCGCCACACACTCACCGCGATCCTGCCGCGCCAGGATCGCCTGCCAGTCCTCCCCGCTGGCTGCCGCCACGGCAGCAGAACTGATGTCCGGTGTGATGGTCGGCTCATCGAGACTGCCCACATTGATCAGCAGCGGCTCATGGCCCCGCGCTCGGATGCAGTCCGCGAGATAGGCATGTTCAGCTCCTTTGGAGTCCAGAGTTCCGAGAACGGCGATGGTCGGCATGGGATGAAATGGGGATGATTGGGAAAACCAGCCCCAGTAAACGAAACCTCCCCGCCTTTCTCAACACCAGATCTCCACCATCGCCTCACTCAAATGCACCAACGGCACCTCAGGGCGCCAGGGCAAGGCCACTCCATCACTTCATCACTTCATCACTTCATCACTTCATCACTTCATCACTTCATCACTTCATCACTCCATCACTCCATCACTCCATCACTCCAGCGGACAGCCGTGCTGCCC